>JAIPFN010000257.1 GCA_021736615.1 Phycisphaerae bacterium
TGAAAGATCGAACAATCCAAGATTGACCAACCGTGAAAAGCAAAGCGAAATGAATATAGCCAAAGAATTCCCGGCAGAGAAGTATCCACGTATTCAGCACGGCAGTCCTCATAGAGAACTGATGGAAGCTATCAAGGGCGGACCGAAATGTGGTTCATGCTTTGAGTACGCCGCGCGTCTTACAGAGACTAGCCTGCTTGGCGTACTCGCCCAGCGCTTCGGCGGAAAGATCGAATGGGATGCAAAGAACATGAAGATTACAAACCGCCCGGAACTGAACGCATACATCAAAGAGCCCGTTCGCAAAGGATGGGAAGATTACGGTACAGATATCTGGAAAGCTTAAACCATAAAGCAAAGTCTACAGCGGCAGGGTCAATTGGTCTTGCCGCTTTTTTTATGCGCTGATATAACCAGCTGCATTTTCACCGGCCAAAACCGCCGTTGACCATGCAATCTGTAAATTGTATCCTCCGCATGGACCGTCTGCGTTTATTACTTCTCCGGCAAAGAACAAGCCCGGGATAATTTTTGACTGCATTGTTTTTGGGTCTATCTGTTTTGTGTCTATCCCGCCGCGGGTTATTGTTGCCTGTGATATGCCTGCCGAGCCTGTAATTAGTATTGTCAGGCGTTTTGTCATCTCGATGAGCTTTTCGCGTTGTTTTTTTGTTAACTGGGCGAATGGGGTTTCTTCGGGAATGTCAGCGCGAGAGGCGAGATATTCTGCAAGCCTGGCCGGGAGGAAATTTGACAGGTAGCTCAGGACTTTCTTTTTTTGGTTGGCGTTTATCGTTTCGCTTAGAGCACATCGAAAATCTTCCTCGCTTTGGTCGGCGATGAGGTCAATAGTGATTTCGAGCGGAGCTTTTATATTTGTAAGGTCTTCGGCGATGAATCTGCTGAACTGGAAGACAGCCGGCCCGCCTATGCCTTTGGCAGTGAACATCATTGCGCCTGTCGATGCGACTTTTTTGCCGGAGACCTTCGCCGAGACCCTGACATTGGCCAAGGCGATGCCTTGTAATTTCGTCAGACATTTGTCTGCGGTGACGAGGCCGGCAAGGGCGGGGATGGGTTTGATGATATTGTGGCCGAGCCGTTCGGCGAGTTTGTAACCGTCACCGGTCGAACCGAGTGCGGGATAGCTTTTGCCTCCGGTGGCGATTATCACTGATCTGGATTTAATTGTATCGGGTTCCGCGGCAATAGTAAAACCTCTGTCATCTTTAACGACATTTTCGACTCTTCTGCCGTAGATAAATTTAACGCCGAGCCGCTGAGCTTCTTCCAGAAGGGCATTCTTTACAGATGCCGCTTTGTCATTGGAGGGAAAGATCGATCCGTCGTCTTCCGTCCTGGACATTATTCCGAGACTTGCAAAAAATTCCAGCGTATCGGCAGGTGAGAATTCGTAAAGACTGTGCTTTAAGAACCGCCCGCAAAAATCGAAGGCTTTTACAAAATGATCGATATTGCCGTCATGGGTGATATTACACCGCCCGCCACCGGTAAGAAGGAGTTTGCGACCGACAGAAGTATTACGCTCGATAACGGCAACAGCCGCCCCGCTGCGCGCAGCAAAAACAGAGGCCATAAGCCCCGCCGCCCCGCCGCCAATGATACAAATGTCAAATTTCACAATAAAAGACTCTTGATAGGTTTGTTATTTTTCGGATTTTTTCCATTTTTCACTTGAACTTTTAGCTACATTTGTCGATAATATTATTAATCCGCTTAAGCGGAGGTGGATGGCCAAAGTGCTATCGGGCCTTTCGAGGCCTTTTTTTATGCGCTAAAGTAGCTTCTTGCCGAAAACTCTTTCACCTTTCCGATAGTACTTCTCCCTAAGTATTTTGATTATCTTTTTCCCAAAAGGTGGAAGTTCCCTACCAAACAAATCATTTTCATGTAATATCTCATTTCTCGACGGATGAGCCAACAGGTCAGACAATTGAAGTCCCGCAATATTATTTGCTTTATTTTTGACTTTCAATTGAGAACTAGTTAGCCTTTGCTGCATTCGTCCAGGATCAATCCAATCAGTTCCGTTTAGAAAAAGACCCTTGAACGAATCCTTCAACCTTCGATCTTCTTTACCTCCTCTGCTTTCAGCCATCACATCGCCTTGGCTGTCAACTGAGTCCAGAAAGAAGATATATCTTTCAAGCATAATTTTAAGACAGTAATGGTAAGGATCATATCGCCAGGTCGTATATGTTTCTTTATGATTAAGCTTATCAATACATACTGTAATAACTTTATAATCCCAAGTATCTAACAACTGCAACAAAGCAGTGTTAAATCTACTCCTGAATTCTGAATCTCTGAAACTCGTAAATGGTGGTTTAGCATTAAGCATTTCTTTCCGGTGAAATAGTATCGGATCATCCGGATGAGAGCCAAAAAAATCTACTTTCATTTTTTCCATCTGTGGATGAACAGTAGTTGCTATATATTTCAAATCGACAATAACACCTGTCAGACTTAAGAACCTGTGGTTAGGATTCTCAGAACTACCAAGGTCAGAATTCCCGACTTCATCAATATATATGCGATACTTGCTCATTCGATCTTCCTGCAATTCTTTACTTAATTATTCAATAATAAATAATAAATCAAAATGAGTGGGCCTGTAAGCCGAGTTCTGTTATCCCGCGTTTGCGGGACGGCGGTCATTTAACTTGACCGGCCGTTACCGGCCGGCTCTCCCGGTTAAGGGAAGCAACCTACCCGCTGCGAATTGTACGGGCCGCACGTCGCAGCTGCTTGGTCTTGCAGGCGGTGGGGTTTGCAAAGCCGTTTCTGTTGCCAGAAACGCGGTGCGCTCTTACCGCACCATTTCACCATTACCTGTAAGCGACGTTCTGGTAAGAACGGCACTCCATCGGCTGTATCTTTTCTGCTGCACTTTCCCGCGGGTTGCCCCGGGCGGCAGTTAGCCGTCACCGTGCCCTGTCCTGCTCGGACTTTCCTCCGGCATATCTCAGCCGGCGACCGCCAGGCCCACTCAATCTATAGTATAGCATAATTTTGTGCTTGCATTCAACGAAAAGTTTTTTTATGGTAAGAGGTAAGTAGTTTTGTCGGGTTCAATTTTTGGAGATAAAAATGAAGAATGCTGCGATATTTATATTATTAAGCGTGCTGATCGTACTTAGCGGATGCGTTAGCGGACCGAAGTTTTCCTTCCAAATCAGGCGAGTCACCATCGAAACCATCCCGTCCGGAGCAAAGGTTTATCAAATCAACTCGATAGATAAAAACGAAATATTCCTTGGTACTACGCCTATCCGGGAGCAACCTGTCCGGGTACTGACCGAAGTTAGAGGCAAGTTAAGCTCGACGGCGATAGACTGGATGACGTCGCAGATCCAAATGCTCAATATCAGGATCGAAAAAACCGGATACGTAAATTACGAAGGAAACCTGGCGACAGATCCGGGGAAAACGATTGTCCACAAGTTGTCACTTGATCCGAAGCGTTATTAGCAATCAGATTACGGAATGTCCGAGGGCCATTCGGAAAATTTGAATCAGGCTTATTTCCTTGATACCTCGAAATGCTTTGCGAATTCCTTGTCGTTTCTTTCCGGGTAATCGCCTCTGTAATGAACTCCGCGGCTTTCCCGGCGGTGCTGGGCGGCATATGCCATCAGCAATGATACCGTCAGCATATTTTGACACTCCCAGCCGTATGGCTTATCAAAAACCTTGTCCATCACATACCGCTGCCAGAAATTGATTATCTCCCGTGATTCTTCGAGCATCTGGTCCTTGCGTGTAATGCCGACATTTCTCCACATCAAAGCTCGCAGGGAATTGCGAACATCATTGGCATCGAGCCTGCTGCGGTCAGAACGGGGGATATCGTACTTCATTTTTCTGTATCGCAGGTGAGCGTCGCCGGTCTGTGTTGAGGCCTGCTGGCCGGCGATCTTGCCGAAAACGAGACCTTCCAGAAGTGAATTACTCCCAAGCCGATTTGCTCCGTTCAGGCCGGTAGCGGCAACTTCGCCGCAAGCGTAAAGATGCGGGACACTGGTCGCGGCTTTACTGTCGACCTTGATGCCGCCGAGCATGTAATGTGCGCTCGGGCGGACGGGGATAAGATCTTTGCTGACATCGATATCGAAACTTTCGCAAAGGTCACTGATGAGCGGGAAACGTTTCATAAAATATGATTTGTCGAAATGGCGGATGTCAAGATAAACATGGGTCGTGTTGGTTTTCAACATACGGTCAAGGATCGCACGGCTTACGACGTCTCGGGGGGCCAGTTCAGCGGAGGCGTGATATTCCTTCATGAAAGCGTTGCCCTCGGCGTCGAGGAGTATCGCCCCTTCGCCGCGGAGAGTTTCTGTAATCAGGGCACGCGAGGCTCCCGCGATATAAAGGGTGGTCGGGTGAAACTGCATGAATTCCAGATCGCTTAGGATCGCGCCGGCTCTAAAGGCCATGGCCAGACCGTCGGCGGTGGCGACCTTTGGGTTTGTTGTCTCGCGGTACAATCGCCCCGCCCCGCCGGTGGCGAGTATCGTATTAGCTGCCCAGATGACCTCCATCTCGCCGTCTTCGCGGCGTCCGATGGCGCCGATGCACTGGCCGTCTTCGTTTGTGATGACATCGACGACGAAGAAATTTTCGATGACGTGGATATTGTCGATTGTTTCTATTTTTCGGACCAGGCCTTCGATAATTCCCCTGCCGGTCGAATCGCCGTGAGCGTGGGCGACTCTTGCATGGCTGTGGCCGCCTTCTAGAGTTACGTCGAGTTTACCGTCGACCTTGTCGAATTCTGTGCCCCAATTGAGGAGCTGACGGACGAGGCCGGGGCCTTCTTCAACGACCTGCCGGACAATAGCTTCATCGCACAGACCGCAGCCGGTATTAAGCGTATCGGCAATGTGAGAATCTAAACTGTCATCGGATCGCAACACTGCCGCGATGCCCCCCTGGGCGTTCCAGGTATTACTGTCGCTGATTTTAGCCTTGCAGACGACCATTACATTGCAGCTTGCCGCCGCCTCGATAGCCGCACGAAAACCGGCAACGCCGCCGCCGACAACAAGACAATCAGTAAAGATATGCCGCGTAGAAGTAGTATCTATTTCTGTAAGGTAACGCCTGTATTCAAATTGTTTCATCGGTTTTAAAACTCTTAATTATCAGTTTTTTTAAGGCTATAAAGCCCGAAATTCGCCAACTACTAATTTTAAGTAAATTAGTAGCAAATTAGTAATTGGCTGTTTTTAGCTCAAAAACAAGGCTAAGGCCCAGTTTTCATACTAATTTAGCATATATTAGTATGAAATTTAGTATATCAACTAATAGTGCCAAACCCAATAACTATTATTATTGTTTAACAAAATCAATAACTTCCTGGCTGAAGTACTGTTTGTTTGCCAGCCCCAACTTTCCAAGCCAGCCTTCTTTTCTAAATTCGAACATTTCTTTGCCCGCTAAACTTGGCGGCCAAATTATATTGCTGTTAAAATCAGCAGAGGCAACAAGTGTTCCATGCAATTCTTGATGAAGTTCGGCTCCTAATTTTCTAAAAAAGCTATCACGGCCATGAGCATAAAAAGACGCTTCATACCACACATCTAAGTTTGTTATAAAGACATAAAAATAGTCATCTGCAAAAGGTCCGTTTTGGTTAGTGTACTCACCAATTACCTTGATTTCAGAAACCGCCAATTCCCAAGTCACTTGGTCCTGAAACTGGTATTTGATCATCCCATCAATAAATTCTATTATTCCTGATCTTTTTTTGACTGCATCGATACATGGATTCTCTGCTTCTCCCTTTAGAAGCTTTTCAAAATACTCTTTATCTCTTCTCTTGCGATACCTGTCGATCAATAAGCAGATCGGGGTTGCAACTGCGGCTATTGCAGTGAAGCCCAGTAATACATTTATCAAATCCTGATCCATTTGATTTCCCAGTAAATTATCCGCAGATGTCCTGCCAGTTGACTTCGCTTAGCTCCTCTATTACTTCTTTGCCTAACCTGTTTTCTTCAACGCTTGACTCTTCGTCGCGGGGGACTATCGACAGAACCTCTACATCGCCCCATTCTTCCAGGACCGCGGCGAGGGATTCTTCGGCCAGGCCCGCTGATTCTATGTCGTATCCGCTGATGACTACGCCGGCGATCTTAAGGCCCGCGGCGCGAACTGCGTCTATCGTAAGCAGCGTGTGGTTAATCGCGCCGAGGTTCGGGCGGGTTACTATCAGCACCGGCATCTGGAATTGTTTTGCGAGTTCAAGCACGTCGACGCCGTTGGATATCGGCACTCGCACGCCGCCGATGCCTTCGACGATCATGTATTCACTGTCCTGGCATATCTTCGTATAAGTCTCTTTGATCCTGTCAAAATCCACCACCCGGTTTTCGAACTCTTCGCAGACCAGCGGAGCAGCCGGGGTGACGTATCCAACCGGATTGATCTCTGACAATGAGAAATTGCAATGCGAACAGGTTCGCAGAAATTCCGAATCGGGATTGACAAGACCTTCGTGCTGATGGGTACAACCGCTGCCGACTGGTTTGAAAACGCCGACTTTTTTGCCGTTATAGCGAAGCACATTAGCGATACCTCCGGCGATAAGAGTCTTACCAACGCCGGTATCGGTTCCGGTTACAAACAAACCTTTCATTTTTGGCAGATCAAGAGACAATGGCATACTGTTAATTCCTTTCTCAAAGCGTTCAATCAAACGGTTTGAAATGTATAATGACTATTGTATAATGTATAATTCAGGATTCGCTTTCGGCGAAACTATTTAATTAATTCCGGGAGATCGTTTTTTATTGTATCGTGTACTATATCCAGCAGTTGGCCCAGCAATTCCATATCTATTGCGATCGGGGGCATTATTGCTATTACATCGCCTAGCGGGCGGAGCATTGCTCCTTTGTCCCACATTGTCCTGCATAATTTTGCGCCGATCAATTTGGAGGCATCGAAAGACTCGCCGGTCGATTTATCCTTTACTATCTCGACAGCGCACATCAGGCCCCTATGGCGGACATCGCCTACATAAGGCAATTCTTCGATCCTGCCAAAATACTCATCGATAAGCTTTATCTTTTCGTCGAGAGATTCTATTATATTGCCCTCTTCAAAAAGTTCCAGCGATGCAAGACCGGCTGCGCATCCGAGGGCATTACCAGTATAGGTATGACCATGATAAAACGTCTTATGCTCAGAGGGGTCGCCCAGGAAGGCATCAAATATTTTTTGCGATGCCATCGTCGCCGCCAGCGGAAGGTATCCGCCGGTAATCCCTTTGGCCAGACACATCAAATCAGGCTTAACATCCTCATGCTCGCACGCGAACATTTTGCCGGTACGTCCGAAACCAGTGGCGACTTCGTCTACGATCAGCAGGGTATCATATTTCCTGGCTAATTCTTCAACGCCTTTGAGGAAACCTTCCGGATGGACGATAATTCCGGACGCTCCCTGGACCAGCGGTTCGACGACGATGCCGGCGATCTTGTCGCTGTGCTTGTTTAATATATCTTCGAGCTTATCGAGGGTGTGCCCGCAGCATTCTTGCTCAGTACCGTCAAAGCGGTATGGGTGCGGGCTTGGCACGAAATATGTCTGGAAAAGCAGTGAGCGGAATATCCCGTGGAACAGACCGATGCCGCCTATGCTGACCGAGCCTATCGTATCGCCGTGATAAGAATTAGCCAGAGCGACGAATTTCGTGCGTTTCTTCCGGCCGATATTCTGCTGGTACTGGTAAGCCATTTTGATGGCGATCTCTACGCTGGTCGCCCCGCTGTCCGAATAGAATACCTTATCGAGGCCGTCCGGAGTTATCTCAACAAGCTTTTCGGCGAGTTCGATAGAGCGAGTCTGGCCGAGACCGAGCAAAGTGCTGTGGCCGATGCGCGTTAATTGATCGGTTATAGCATCGTCAATCCGCTTGACCCGATGACCGTGAACATTGCACCACAGCGAGCTGAACCCGTCGATATACCGCTTACCGTCCGTATCGACAAGAAAGAACCCGTCTCCCGAATCAATAACGACAGGGTCGCCTTCCAGCCAACCGGCCATCTGGGTAAAAGGATGCCACAAACATTTCTTATCCGCTTCAACAAGTTTTTGAGTCCTGTCATTCATAACCGCCTATTATCGCCAGAATTGACGCTTAGTCAACCAATATCCAAATTACTGAAAAATAGAGTTGCAAAATAAACCAATGGTGCCATTATATAAGAAGAAATCAAAATGCGAGGTTGCAACACCTGAAACTATATGGGAATGCAAAAAAACAGCGGCCGCCCCTTAACGGGTGGGTCGTCCGAAGACGGCCACTAGCAGTCGCTAGATATATCTTCGGATATAACGACCAACAAGTCAATAATAATCGTATTATTTAATGAATTCGTTGGTAAGAATATTATTTTTAATCCGTGAAATCCGCGTAATCCGCGGTTAAAAAAATGGTAAGTTTTGATAAAAATGATAAATATGAGATTCTTCGGGCCGAGATGGTCAAGTTCCATCTGATCGGGCGGGATATTACCGATCCTGCTGTTCTCGAT
>JAIPFN010000258.1 GCA_021736615.1 Phycisphaerae bacterium
GCCACACGAGCCTTAAATTCCTTACCAAAATGCCGTCTTTTTGCCATAACTCTAACCCCTACAAGAACTTAATGATGCTTTAATTATAGCACATCATACAACCTTATACCATGGTTTGATTTCTGGGGAGTATTATAATCTTCGGCAAAAAATCAATTAAGTATGCAGAAAATTATGGCTAAATTTTGTTTTTTTCGCAAAAACCATCAAGGTTAACAGGTTATCTGCTTTTGTTAGCGGGCATTTTTCCTTATTGGTAGAGCATCCATTTCCTTGAAGTAGCCCAGGAACACGTTTTAAGGCCTAATAACGAATCTAAAGTGAAAAGACATATAACATCTTACTTAAAGGCAAGCTAAGTTTGTTTTTTTTGAGAATTATGAATTATATTTTTTGGGAAGGGAGTATATTTGTCAAGTTTGCCCATCTGCAAGTTTCGATAAAGGACACATTGCATTAAAACAGGAAATTTTTTATCATTCTTTGCAATACCGTCGCGCATTGCTCTAAATACGATTTAACTAATAAAGTGTGTAGAGCCAATCCTTGATCTGCTCACCGTAAAGTATGATCCCGCCGGTCATTAGGGTCCAAAGTCCGATAGTCAACTGAAAGGGTCTGTCATGAATTATCAGGTCTGTCGGGTCGGCATATACGCCTCTCATTGAAAGCATCGCAAATCTGAAAACAGCGTATACGACCAGCGGTAATGTATAAATCAGGTAGTTTGTTCCGATACGCTGGACGGTCGAGGGGTTCAGTCCGTAGAAAAGGAATACCACCACCGCGATACCTGCAGACAATGTTATCAGGTGGGTAAGCAGGTCCGGAGTGTAAAGTATCAGCGTAGGTCTGTGGTCTTCGGCGGTCTCTGCATCGCCGAGTGTCACCATCTCATTGTACCTCTTGCAAAAACCCATGAAAAGACAGATGGTAAACATGCAGATAAACAGCCATGGGCTAAGTTTTACTTCTATCGCCACGGCCCCGGCCGCCGCCCGCAAGACAAATCCCATCGCGATACAGATAACGTCGATGATGGGTTTCTTTTTTAGAAATGTCGAGTAGGTGATCTGCATGGCTATGTAAAGGGCGACGATGAAGGCGAGGATATTCGAGATGGCAAGCGCAGTGCCGAAAGCCAAAACTAGGAAGAATACGGCCATTGCAAACGCTGCCCGCTTACTGATCCTGCCGGACGCGACCGGTCGGTTTTTTTTCCGCGGGTGCTTTCGGTCGGCATCGGCGTCTTTTATGTCGTTGATTGCATAGGCAAAAGACGAGGCAAAACAAAAAGCCACCGCGGCCGCCAATGCGCATCCGACACTTGTCAGCGCATTTGGTCCAAATATTTGCTTGCTGAAAACCACCGGCATCAGAACGACAACATTCTTGATCCAGTGATCGACCCGTGCCAGTTTTATTATTGCTGAAAACATTTAGACACTATCCAAATTTATAATTCTTTATCCCTGCGTTTGTGCTTCGGGTTTTTGTCTCACAGAAAATCGAGTATGCTTTTTACCGCGTAGTCCTGCATTTCGTTTGTCAGTTCCGGGTATACCGGCAGAGCCAGAACTTCCTTTGCCGCCTTTTCCGCTACGGGGAAATCGTCTTCCTTGTAACCGAGGTACGCAAAACATTCCTGCAAGTGAAGCGGCAGCGGATAATAGACCATACAGCCGACTCCGTTGTTTCTGAGGTGATCGAATACCTTGTCGCGGTTTGGCACGCGGATAACATACTGATTATAGATCGAAATACAACGCTCGTCGATATATGGAATTGTTATCAGCGAATCGGCGAACTTCTTATTATAGTACGCCGCGTTTTTGCGTCTTGCCGCCGACCATTTGCTCAGGTGTTTAAGCTTGATATTCAGTGCGGCAGCCTGTATAGCGTCAAGCCGGAAATTACCGCCGATATACTTATGCTCGTAAGCACCGGTCTGTCCGTGGTTACGCATAACCTTCATTCGTTGATAAAGGCGCTCGTCATTTGTGACGATCATTCCGCCGTCGCCGATGCCGCCGAGATTTTTTGATGGGTAAAAACTAAAGCATCCTGCCGTGCCGATACTGCCTGCCGGTTTTTTGTTGTACGTGCTGGAGATCGACTGGGCCGCGTCTTCGATTACGGCAAGACCGCAACTGCCGGCGATCCGCATGATAGGGTCCATGTCGGCCATCTGTCCGTAGAGGTGGACGGGCACTATCGCCTTGGTTTTATCGGTTACGGCTGCTTCTATCAACGTCGGGTCGATGTTGTAGGTCTTTTCATCGATGTCTACAAATACTGGTTTCGCCCCCGTCCTGGCGATGCATCCGCCGGTGGCAAAAAATGTAAACGGGGTAGTGATCACCTCGTCGCCGGGTCCGATGTCAAGGCTCATCAGACAGTTTAGAATCGCGTCCGTACCGCTGGAAACACCGACGGCAAATTTGCACTCGCTAAGCTTTGCAATGCGATCTTCTAGTTCTTCGACCTTTGGACCGCCGATGACCCATTGAGCGTCAAGAACTTCGTTGATCTGCTCGAGGATTTCATCTTTCATACTCGCATATTGCGCCTTTAACTCCAGTACTGGAACCTGCATATATAATACTCCAAATAAAATACTATCACGCTTATGTGTTATCTTTTAATCCCTGCGATTTTGCTTAGGGTTTTTGTTTGTTGTTTATGATAAGGTCGAGGGTTTCGTCCAGATTTACTTTTGCCTCGTAACCTATTGTCTGATTTATTCTCTCCAGACATGGCACCCTTCTTAGCATATCGTCGAAAGGTTTTCCATAGGCCTCTTCATAGGAGAGGTATTTCTTTTTACTTTTTGAGCCGGTCTTTTCTATTATCTTATCGGCGAGTGCTTCTATTGTAATCTCTTCGTCGGAACCAATGTTATAGACGCGACCGAAGTTGCTGCCTTTTTCGATCAGTCCGATTAGTGCTCCTACCACGTCGCCCACATAACAAAAGCACCTTGCCTGCTTTCCGGTTCCGTAGATCGTAATGTCTTCGCCTTTTAGGGCTTTGTCGACGAAACGCGGTACCACCATTCCGTATTGGCCGGTCTGTCTTGGCCCGATGGTATTGAAGATCCTTACCACTACAACTTCCAGCCCGAATTCTTCGTGATAGGCGAAGCCCAGAAATTCGTCAATGGCCTTGCTGCACGCGTATGACCAGCGAGAAAAACGTGTGCTCCCCAGAACAGTGTCGTCGTCTTCCCGGAATGGAACGTTTTCGCTCTTACCGTAAACCTCGCTGGTCGAGACCAGAAGGGCCTTCTTTTTGTACTTGTTGGCAAGTTCCAGTACTATCTCGGTGGCATGGATGTTTGTTTCTATGGTGTGAACAGGACGATCTACGATCAACTGAACCCCGACAGCCGCAGCCAGGTGAAAAACCACGTCACAATCTGCGATAAGCCCGTCCATAACCGCTGCGTCACACGCGTCGCCTTCGACAAAACTGACCTGTCCGCTTTCGATTAGAGGGGCGATATTTTCTATGCAGCCGGTACTAAGGTCGTCAATAATTGACACTGACCACCCTTTGTCAATGAGCTTGCGGGAAAGATGCGACCCGATAAAGCCCGCTCCGCCAGTAATAAGTGCCTTCATAAAAATAATTCCCGCAATCAGTGATTTAGGCAATAACGCCATCCGTGCCGTTTTCAGCAGTTTTAACCAATCCAAGCTGAAAAGTCAATCAGATTTTGGGCGCAAGGTGTAAAGTGGAGCTAACGAAACGACCCCCGGGGTCTTTTTGGGGGTTTGGGCAAGATGGCAAGTGCGGGGATGTCTTGTTTTAGGTCAAAATGGGATAATTTCTGGTGACATGACTCAAGATTTGGCGTATAAATGCGTCTATGGAAAAAATAGCAGCGGCAATAACAGTAGCTTTCGCGGCATTCTGCGTGGTATGGGCGTTTATAAGACAACTCAACTCCGACGGTGACAGCAGTTCGTGCGACGGCAATTGCGGTGCGTGCAAATTAAAACAAAACCCCGGACCGAACCAGCAAAAAGGCTGCAAGTTCGCGGAATCTGACGACCCAAAGAAATAGTTTTAAAAGTAATTTAAAATAAAAACGCTTGCTTGCCTTTACCGCCCCCCCCTCATTTCAATGTTTTTGGCGTGTAATACATGCAAAAATCGCAATTTACCTACGAATAACCGTTTTTTTAAAAAAACACTTGACGCCCGATAATCAGATCGCTACAATTCACTGGTTTTTGCGCATAGCTTTGCCAACCTGGAGACTCGTGGTCTACTTTTATGGGCATGAAAATTAGTTTTCGCAGTTTATTGATCCGGCTTTTGTACCGGATTCTTTTATGCAGTGATTTCTAAGAGCAAAAAACCTTAACTATAATATAGTAAGAAATCAGAAAGGGTAGTTACGGAAAGTGAAAAACACTAAAGAGGTATTACAGGCAAAAATGTCGCCGGACAATTTTGACAAGCTAATGGCAATCGCCAATCCGCTGATGCACGATTTTGTCGCAGACGCAGTTGATCTGTGTCAACCGGAGTCGGTCTTTGTTTGCACAGACGCCAAAGAAGACATCGAAGCGATCCGCCAGATGGCACTTAACGGCGGCGGCGAGGGCAAACTGGCTATCGAAAGTCACACATACCATTTCGATGGTTACAACGACCAGGCCCGCGATCCCAAACGCACCAAGTATCTCGTTACTCCGGAAATGAATCTGGGCAAGAACCTTAGCCAGATGGACAAAAAAGAAGGCGTTGAAGAAGTAAGAGCCATCCTCGCCGGTTCCATGAAGGGCAAGCAGATGCTGGTAGCATTCTTCTGCCTGGGTCCTGTCAATTCGGACTTTTCGATTTCATGCGTTCAGATCACTGACTCTGCATACGTCGTTCACAGTGAAACCATTCTTTACCGTTCAGGTTACGAGCAGTTCAAGAGGATCGGCGATTCCGGCGACTTCTTCAAGTTCATGCACACACAAGGTGAGACCGAAAATCAGGTATCGATCAACACCGAAGACCGCCGCATATATATGGATCTGCAAGATAACCAGGTATACTCGACCAACACACAGTACGCCGGTAACACCGTCGGTCTGAAAAAGCTCGCGCTTCGTCTTGCTATCCAGAAGGCGTCGAGCGAAGGCTGGCTCGCCGAGCACATGTTCGTAATGGGCGTTCACGGTCCTAACAAACGCGTCAGCTATTTCACAGGTGCGTTCCCGTCGGCATGCGGAAAGACATCGACATCGATGATCCCCGGCCAGACGATTATCGGCGACGATATCGCATACCTGCGTAAGAAAGACGGCGAGATTCGCGTCGCAAATGTTGAGCAGGGTATCTTCGGTATCATTCAGGACGTAAACCCGAAGGAAGATCCCGAGATTTACAAGGCACTTACATCACCGGGCGAAGTTATCTTCGGTAATGTTCTTGTCACGGACGAAGGCCGTCCGATGTGGCTTGGTATGGGCGAAGACCTGACTAGGGCCGAAGGTACGAACCACAGCGGCAGATGGTCATACGGCAAGAAGGATACAGACGGTAATGAGATTACCGCGTCGCACAAAAACGCACGTTATACCATCGGTATTTCGTCGCTGGAAAACCGTGACCCGATGGCCAATGCTCCCGAAGGCGTCCCGCTAAGCGGCGTGTTCTACGGCGGCCGCGACAGTGATACATGTGTTCCCGTCGAGCAGGCGTTCAGCTGGACAGAAGGTATCATCCTTAAGGGTGCTTCGATCGAGTCGGAAACAACCGCTGCCGTACTCGGCGCCGAAGGTGTTCGCAAGTTCGAGCCTATGAGTAACCTTGCGTTTGTTTCGGTTCCTCTTGGCAAGTATATCCAGAACAACCTTGACTTCCAGAATGATATTAAGGATGTTCCGTCGGTATTCTCGGTTAACTACTTCCTCAAGAACAAAGAGGGCCAGTATCTCAATACCCCGCTTGATAAGAAGATCTGGGTTCTCTGGGCAGAGCTTCGTGTTAACGGCGACGTTGACGCTATCGAAACTCCTACCGGTTACATCCCGCTGTATGAGGACATCGCAAGACTGTTCAAGGAAAACCTTGACTATTCTTATACACAGGGCGAGTACGTCGAGCAGTTTACTGTCCGTATTCCGGAACTGCTTGCCAAGATCGACCGCATTGAAAAGGTCTACAAGGAAACAGTTGCAGACGCACCTGCGATCATGTACGAAACTTTCGACCTCCAGAGAAAACGTCTTGAAGACGCAAAAGCAAAACACGGCGAGTACATCTCTCCGTTCGACCTGGTCAAAAAATAAACGATCAGATCAAAAGTAAAATAAAGACAGGCTCGAAGTCAAAAGGCTTCGGGCCTGCTTTGTTAAACACACCACAACAAAAAAGAGATGTCCAACAGAATCGCGGCAGCGCGAGCTGCCCGAATTATGTTTTAGATTGACTGTATGATAAAAAAATGTCTATTCGGAGAGCTTGCGATCTCACGCTTTCGTTTGAGAATTTTGTTCTTGTAATATCCTTCAATCTATGTATAATAGTAACAGATTTGCAAATTCGCTATTAATTTCAGGAGGTATATTTAATAATGAGTAATCTTAAAACCGCATTTGTCGTTGCCTGTATTTACACTTCGTTTTCTTTGGCTCAGACTTACGATCAGGTGGGAACCCGCAAACGTGATATGAAAAATTATGGAACCGCAATAGTTTCCAAAGTCTATGATGGTGAAGAGGTATATTCCTTTCGCTGCGATGTCAAGGGCTGGCCGGCTATAATCGGCGAGGATGTCCCCGTTCGCATTGCCGGTCTGGAGTTGCCTTATATCGTTGCCGAGCAGCCCGCTCCGAACCAATTCTTTGAGCGTCAGACCATAAGATTTCTTAACGACTTTCTAAAAGATGCCAAAACCATGGAGCTTAAAAACATCCGTCGCGGCAAAGACTTCTGTCTCGTTGCCGACGTTATCGCAGACTCCAACAGTGTCGCGGAAGCGCTCATTGAAAAGGGTTTCGCGAAAAAGGCTGATAACTCAAACCCGAAAATCAAACCCAACATCAAAAAAGTGATCGAAATAAAAGCAACCGCCCCGAAAAACATAATATGGGTGGCCTCCAAAAACAGCAAGGTATTCCACAGATCAACCTGCACCTTCGCAAAAAGAATGAAAAAGGGAACCGCAATACAATTCCCAACCAGAGAAAAAGCAATAGAAACAGGAAGAAGACCATGCAAAACCTGCAAGCCGTAATTAGCTGCCTCTGGTGGGTTCACAAATTATAGATTTATTTGGCTGCAAGAGTGTTGGTATGTTTTGATAAATCAGGTCCGATCATCGTATATGGTCCATCCGGGGTTTTCCTGTCGTCATAATAACGGATTCGATATACCTGGCCATCGTCTGTGAATCCTACGTAAAGGCTTACCGGATAGACTTGCCAATGCCAAAATGCAATTCGGGGATGGATCATCCCGCCGCCGTCATCTTTGGAACGCCAACTTTCCTCCACTAATCCCTGATCTTTTCTCCAGCCGAGATGACATACCACATTGTTTCTTGTGTCGCCAATTTTGATCTTACCGGCTGCCTTTAAAAGTTCGTTACCATTTTTAAATGTGACAGGTTTAGTGGTAGTGCATCCACATAAAAACAAGCAACAGTTCAATGTAATAAATAGGATTCTCAACTTTTAAATTTCCCATTCAGATGATTTCTTTATGAATTTGTGTTGGAGTATCAGGCCTATTATTGTTGGTGTTAAAAGCGCTACAGGTAAAAACCAGTTGGTGTCGAATATTAGACTGTGTACCATGGTTTGCTCGCCGGCGTCAAGTTGCTCCGGCGTTAAGTGGATTTCTTGATACTTATGCAAAAGCGAAAGAACGCCGGACATCATTATGGTGCTTCCGCCGAGACTTGTAAAAAGCATCACCGACATTTTAAAGACAATAAACGAGATCATCCCCCCGAAGATAGCACCGGCTGTTGCTCCTGCCCACAAATATATCTGCGGCAGCCCGCATGCGTGCCATATCGCACCGGTCAATATTCCCCCGGCGATCGCGCCGAGCAAACTGATGCAGTATTTCATAAGCGGTACAGAAAGTCCGGCCAGGATAAGCAGTCCGAAAAATCCTCCCCACATCTCACTTCCCATACTTCTGCCGAGTGACATCCCGGAAAACATCCCGATCAATCCGAAACAGATAACCGTAAGCGCCTTGAATATTCGCCAGCCGTAAAGCAGGTACACCACGCCAAACGAGATCGCAAGAACCGCATGAAACCAGCTTAGCGTATTGATCTGTTCCCAGATAAAATCTACCGGGATTATGTCAACGTCATTGGGAACCGCATTTGTTATAGTGGGTTCGGTTGATTGAACTTCAGCGAGTATATTAAATAAGTTCATTATTTTTCTCCGTCTTCATTTTTTCATGATCCTGCTTGCGGCGTCGCGTCGAACAAAGAAGCAACCCGCTTGCGGTTCCAAAGATTACCATACATATTATTATCGTCTGAAAAA
>JAIPFN010000259.1 GCA_021736615.1 Phycisphaerae bacterium
GGCGATTGTGTGCTGGAGATACTCCTGCGTGAAAAGGGGCTGCTTGACGGCGAACTGCCGACGAGAAACCTCGATTACTTCATCGCGTGTCTGGATGATGACTTGCAGCCGGAAGCTGTCCGGTTAGCCGCTCAGCTCCGCCAGGCGGGGTTGGCGGTCGATTTCAGCTATAAGGCGACAGGGCTGAAAAAACAACTCAAACAGGCTTCAGCGGCTAACTCGGCCAAGTGCGTTATAATAGGCGAAGAATTCAAGAAAAAATCACTTCTTGTGGTAAAAGATATGAAAACCTCCGAACAGCAGCTACTGACAAAAGAACAGGTTATTGAAGCATCAAAGCAGTCAAACTGACCGATTGGTCAGTCTGAAATGAATAATGATTCCCGACGTAAAGCCGGGATGTACCATATTGTATAATGTATAATGGGTGATTCGGCCTGAAGGCCGAGGCTATTTTTATAAAAAACACGCCAGGCTAGTACTTTAATTGTGATAGTTTATGTTGTTTTTTTGGCAGGTCTCGGTCAGCTTGGGTTAGATGTATCTGTTGGGCCATTCCTGCTTTTCCTGAATGTTTCCGCGCAAAATAAAAGCCAGGCTCTCAGGAATAAGAACCTGGCTTCGGAGGAGGGTGATGAAAAGCTTATAATATCAGGTATTTGCCTACAATTTCATTATCGCCTATTCCTCGCGAAAAGTCAAATATAATTTTGTAAAATATGAAAAAAACTCAGCAAATGCTTAAAAATTTCACTTTAACACTGATATTTAACCTGAAAATAAAGGTTTATTGCGGAATAATACGCTTTCTAATTAATTCTCTTGCGACTTGTTAAATCATTTGAACTACAGGATGACATTAGATGTCGGATAGCGTGGATTCCCGCCTTCGCGGGAATGACATTGACGCACGTTTATTTTTTAGAATTTGTATAATACCAATAGAGTTTATTTCTAACAGGTTGCATTAAATCCTGTTAAATTGCCGAAACTGGATTTCTGCGTTCGTGGGAATAGGAAACGGGGACTAGTTTTCTAAAGAGGATTTCTGACAGGTTTTGCCGTCAGTTCCAGATATTTTGCCCTGTAATTAAAGATTCCCCCGCCGAAGCTGTGCCAGCGGGGGAATTAAATTCTTTAAAATCAAAAATAAACGTTGCGACAATTAGCCGTTACGGCGACGTCTGATAAGGCCAAGTCCGCCAAGTGCCAGAAGAACCATCGTGGCAGGTTCGGGAACCAGTGTCACATTGTCAAACATGGTCTGCCCGCCGGTAGAACCGCGACCGACACCCAGAACGATAGTCAGATCCATGCCCTGGCCAAGAATACCTGCATTGCCGGTAAGGTCGTACGTCCTGGTGAATTCCACCCACTCACCATTGGAAACAGGACTCGTCGACGAACTCGGAATGAGTGTACGCCCATTTGCCAGTAATTTGAGCACAACAGGAGTTGCTCCCACATCACCGGGGTCAATGGCCTTGACCATCATTGAAAGCGTATAGACAGCACTAGTAAGGCCTCCCAAAGAAGCTTCGGAGGTGATCAGGCCACCGGCCGGATTGCCCCATCCACCGCCATTGGCAAGATAAACATGACCAGCGTCTTCTGCTGATATAGAACCCTGAAGGTTTCCAGTAGTTTCATCCCGGCCGTATGAACCGCCGTTATCTATCCATCCCTGCCTGTCGTAGCCGACCCAACCGGCAATATCAGCATTGAGGCCGGTTGTTCCATCGGAAAAATTATACACTTTGTTTTCAATAGGACAATCAAGTCCTACGCCAAAGCTCCACCCACCACTTTCAATGGTTCCGGTGATCGCAGTTCCCGGCTTGTACATCGTTTCAAAATCGCCGTTGGGCACAACGATTGAGCCAGCCAGCACAGTTGAGCTGAGCGCCAGCAAAGCCAACATCATAAACTTACTCTTCATTTCTACACCCCTTCAAAAAGAAATCTAAGGTTTTTAATTGAGCTACACACTCAATAAAATCACCCACATTCAAATTACTATTCATACACTAACATTTCGTCAGTTAGTCAAAAATCCAGATTATTAGCAAAATTCGTTACCTATTTACAGTCAAAGATTCCATTTAATGATTGTAAGCTCTTGCCGTCTTAAAGTCAACATTAATTTTCGGGAAATTCAAAAAAAACAATTTTTTCCACGTTTTTATAGGAGCAGTATAGCAGAAAAAAGGTAAAAGGGGACTAGAAATATTAAATATGTAATATACGTGAGAAGGGTAAAAGTTTAGCTTGAATTGCGATTGCAACCTTATTTTGATAGTAATTACTCGAACTGGCGAATTGGACGGTTTGACAATGCCAAATTACGAATTATACGCTTTCTTAATAATTCTCGTGCATCTTGCTAAACCGTTCAAAGAGTGGAATGTCAGTTGTGTCGAATAGCGTGGATTCCCGCCTTCGCGGGAATGACATTAACGCACGTTTATTTTTTAGAATTCGTATTATGACGATTCGGCCTGATGGCCGAGGCTTTTTTACACAAAGACAGAAGCCGAATAAACCTTTTAACTATTATGCCTTAAATTGTTTTTGGGCTAATTTCGGTCAGTTTGAGTGAATTAATTGTTTTTATTTAACCGACTATAATCGTTGTTTGCGATACTAAAAACAGCGATTTCAGAGAAGTGTCCCTTTATTTTCCTTGATGATAGGGGTAATCGAACGGCACAGCGACAAGCGGAATCAATTTCTCATCGGCTAAACGATACACATGATTGGGCCTGACAGTGAGTTGATGGCGAGCATTGGCTTGCTGGAGAACGATACTCTGCGGTGTGGGGTTAATCCCTACAATCTCAGTGATTTTACCTTCGAGATCGGTCACTACACGGACGCCTGCCGTAGAGGAAAACAATTCTTTTCCATTTAGACTGGCGGTATATTTACCTTTTTGAGAGGTCATAGACCATGATTGGCGGCCCCATTTCTGGGTGCAGGTGAAGTCCTTATCGCCAAGCGATGACCACCAAACCCGGCTGTTAACTACATCCAAATGAATACCGTACATTCTGGAGATATACTCCATTGTCGCAAGCATCATAGGGCCATAGCCGTCTCTCTTTCTTTTTGCATCATCTTTTCCAGTTTGGGGATCAAGCTGCTGGCTGAATTTGTAATCATTGTTAATGAGCACCGGGATAAGTTTCTGTCCAAGCAGCGATACCTCGGCGAAATGGCCGTAATTTTCAAGGGCGCCGATAGCACGCTGCCAGGTCAAGCCCTGCGGCTGGCCGCTCCAGTCATTACCCGGATGGTTTCTGTAGAGGGGGTCGTTGACTGCAATAGAAGGCAGCGGCAGCGGTGTCCAGAACTCGTCGGGATTGAGCAGGTGGTGCTTAATAAACTTGTCCGCCATCGATTGGGTAAAAGTACCATGGTACATCACCCGAAGATTATTATGAATAAGCTCATCGAGTTGTTTGTTATTACGGTCGCGGTCAAAACAGGCGTTACGGGACGGGTCCCACAAACCCTCGATAAGCCGGCGGCGGACATCTTCGGCCTGGCTTTCCCAGAACCCGGCGCGGCCGTTGCCAAGTTCTTTAGAAATCTTTGCAAGCGTATTTCTGCCGTCATAACTGTAAGACATTACATCCATTGACGCAAACGGTACCATCACTTGCTCCGGTTTAGGGACGCCTGACCAATATCGGTTTGGATTTTTAACTTTTGACGGATCCGGCGGGAAATCAAACGGCCAGCGATAGGGAGCTCTGCGTGTGTTCAGCCGGCTGCTGCCATCTTCACCGGTATCCCAGACGCACCAGGTCTCAAGAATCCCGTCGTCATTTGAATCACGCGTGCGCCAAAGATACGCGTCATGTGCTTGCAATGCCTTATAAAGCTTACGCAGGTAGTCTTTGTCTTTTCCAATCCAGAAGTACATTTTCCATGCGGGGGTCGGGAAGCAATATCCCTGAAACATCTCGAAATCAGCGAGTATCTTTGCCTTGGGCATCCAGATCATATCCTCCGGAGTTTCTTTGGCCCTCATATCAGTTGCTTTGTCAGTACTTATTACCATACCCGGCAGGCGCCCATCGCTCCGCTGACAAAGCATAAACACAAGCTGATTGTTCAAGGCTACTTCAAGATTACGCTTAGCATACATCTCGCCTCCCATAGGCTGAGTTTCGATCCAGGCATTGCCATAGCCGCCGCCTTCGACAAGGACCTTCATTGTCGGTGTGAACTGAACAATATTCGATCTGGTCTTTTCCTGGGCCGCATCGAATAACCGCTGTAATTCGACATCTGTAGTCCGGAAAGTTACATCGGTCTGAAGAGAACTTCTTTCAACCGCCATCGATGCGGTACAGAATGCAACCATAAGGGTCAGCACAGAGAGTCTGGCGGCATTGCACCAGAAGTGTTTCCCGGATAATTGGCAGAGAACGATCATTTAAATTTCCTTGTATTTATAAGGGCTAAATTTAGCGTTTTGGTGTCCTGATTTCTTTTTTAGCGGGACTTTGCAGGCATAATATTGTAGGTAGTCCGGCTAGCATGTCAACAATGTATTTTCACTCAGAAGGGAGATTGGCGGCAAGTTTAAATAAGCTGCCTTGTTTTTCGGATTCTGAGACGCTAACATGGATCAAGGCGAATGTGCGATATCAGTTGGATTAGCGCAAAATAAAAGCCAGGCTCTAAGGAAATAAGAGCCTGGCTTCGGAGGAGGGTGATGAAAAGCTTGAAAAATGCAGAAAATGCCCGCACTGTTATTGTTATAATTTGCAGTACAATAACACGCAAAGTTGCAAAGTCAAGCTTAAATAATAAAAATATTGATATTTTTTTTGTTTTTTAAAGAAAATTTTATACTACAATCCTTTTAAAGCCTTTGTTTCTTTGTTTTTATAGGGTAATAGCTATTTTATTTTTTTTGTGAGGAGGGTTAAAAACTGGAAAGTTGAGTTTATGGTTGTTGACAAATTGGGGGATGTGTATTAATGTTTTGTTATGGAGTCTGTTAAAAACCATTATGAACAGGCATTTGACAGTTGGCTTGCAGATAATGCGGTGAACTATGTATACGTGGATCAGCATAAACGACAGTCCTTTTCGTCCGAGAGGGTGAAAACGTTCGATTATTTGATCTACCCGGCTAAACCGGTATCACCGGGGCATATAAACGGGCCGATAGTGATCGCTGAGCTAAAGGGCAAGATATTCAGATCGCCTAGCCTGGCCGGTTTCAGGGCGATGGAGTGCTGGGTGTCGCTGGAAGATGTCAGGGGAATGCTGAAGTGGCGACAGGCCATCGCTGCCTCTACCGCTGCCGGTATCGCTACTGCGGTCTTTGTTTTCGCCTACAAGCTCGAATGCATAGACGTTGAGAATGACGGCTGTGAGATATACGATTTTGGCGGAGCGAGATACGTTTTTTACTGCGTTGATCTGTCCGATTATACGGACAATATGAAATTAAGGTCACGCCGCTGGCAGACCGTGAATATGTCAGCGGAAAACTTCAGGCAAAAGGCCTTTCCGGTAAGGGAACTCCTTGCGCCGGAAACTATAAAGCCATACAGGATTTGCTACTAGTTCAAACTGGCCAATAGGGGCTAGGGGCTAGGGGTTATGGTTGCTCATTCCTTTTTGTTTTTTTATTTAATCCGTGGTAATCCGCCAAATCTGCGGTTATAATGCACTTTGTTACTGTGGATAGATGTTTTGTTTTTAGTTGTAAGAAGAAGATATATGAATGAAGTAATAACTGAATGTGCGAATATAGTTCTTGGCGGCGGGCTTCTTGATCGGGGGCAGGTAGACTGCCTTTCGGCTGAAAGCGAAGGTGCGTTCTGGGATCTTTTGTACTGGTCGAATAGGATACGCGAGGAGTTTTTCGGCAATAAAATCAGGGTTTGCTCTATTGTTCCCGGCAGGCTTGGCGGTTGCGATCAGGATTGCGCGTTTTGCTCGCAGTCTATCAGGTACGATACGGCGACCGGGAAAAAAGCGACGACAATATCAGATGAGCAGATCCTTTCAGCGGCGGCCGATGCGGTGAACAATGAGGTGCCGTTTATCGGGATAGTCAATTCAGGAAAGGCTCCGAGCGAAAATGAATTTGCCCGGCTTGAAAAACTGATAGCGAAGATCAAATCCGATTACGGTATCGGCGTTTGCGCATCTCTTGGCATTCTTACAGACGAGCAGATGCAAAGGCTCGCGGCGGCTGGGCTGGATCGTTATAATCACAACCTGGAAACCTCCGAGAGATATTACGGTGAGATCGTCACGACTCATGAATATGCCGACCGCGTAAGCACGGTAAAGGCGGCTAAACGGGCCAAACTGGGCGTTTGCTGCGGTGGGTTGTTCGGCATCGGCGAAACGCATGGGGACCGTATTGACATGGCGATGGCTCTTAGAGAACTGGAAATTGATATGGTGCCGATGAATTTTTTGCACCCGATAGAGGGGACTCCGCTGGCCGATTCCGAACAGATTCCGCCGAAAGAAATACTCCGCATAATCGCTCTTTACAGGTTCATTCTTCCAAAGGCACATCTGAAAGCGGCCGGCGGAAGGGTGCTGAATCTTCGCGATTTGCAAAGCTGGATATTCCCGGCTGGGGTGACTTCGATACTGTCTGGAAACTACCTTACAACAGCGGGGCGGTCGGTGCAGGAAGATATGCAGATGCTTAAGGATATGGGGTTAGAAGGGGTTAGGGGTTAGGTTTTAGGGGTTAGGGATTTTATTATGAGAATTATATCTGGGAAAAAACGTGGGATGAAGCTGCTTGGTCCTGATACGCATGAGACCAGGCCTATAACCGATCGTGCTAAGGAAGCACTCTTTAGCGTTTTGTATAAGTATGATGTTATCGAGGACGGCTGCGTGGCCGATCTTTTTTCGGGTACCGGTTCGATGGGGCTTGAATCGCTTTCACGCGGAGCGAAATTTGCCACGTTTATCGAGCAAAGCCCAAAGGTTGTGGCGATACTTAAACGCAATATTGAAAAGTCTGACTTCGTTAAAGAGTCAACCGTGATAAAGGGCGACGTCTTTAAAATCGGAGCACCGGTCACAGCCGACATCGAAAAATACAACCTCGTATTCGTAGACCCGCCTTATGTGATGTCAACGAATTCCAGAGAGGGCTCCCAGGTTGCAAAGCTGCTTATGCTGTTAAACGAGCAAGTCGCCGGCGATGGATTGGTCATAGTAAGAACTCACAAGAGAAGCGAACTCGACGAGGCGTACGGAAGCCTTACGCTGATCGACAAGCGCATGTGGGGGACGATGGGGGTTGCGATATACCAGTTACAAAGCGAAAGCAAGACCGATGACGAATAAGGAAGCTGCGGTTAAAGTTATAAAGAGGCTGCATGACAAGGGTTTCCAGGCTCTGCTGGCCGGGGGGTGCGTGCGTGACATGCTGCTGGGCAGGGAAGCTAAAGACTATGACGTCGCCACGGACGCAAGGCCGGAAGATGTTCAAAAGCTGTTCAGGAGAACCCTGGCGGTGGGGGCGAAGTTCGGTGTGGTTATCGTAATGCTTGACAGCTGCCAGATTGAGGTTGCGACATTTCGAACCGAAAGCGGATATGCCGACGGAAGGCACCCGGAAACCGTGGCATTTTCAAACGCCAGAGAAGACGCCGCCCGCCGTGACTTTACAATCAACGGGATGTTTTACGATCCGATCGACGAAAAGATATATGACTATGTCGGCGGTAGGGACGATTTGGAGGCAAAGGTTCTAAGGACAATCGGTCCGGCAGGCGAGAGATTTGGCGAGGACTATTTGCGGATGCTGCGGGCGGTTAGATTTTCGGCTCAGCTGGGTTTTGTCATTGACGATGATACATGGCAGGGGGTTTGTGATAATGCGCAGAAGATCGCCTGTATCAGCGGCGAGCGGATATCTATGGAATTAGAGACTGTACTGGTTAACGCAAACAGGAGCAAAGGGATTGAGCTTCTTTGTCGTTCGGGCCTTGGCGGTGCGATATTCGAGGGGTTTGCCGGCGAGCCCGTCGATTTTGGGATTAAGGTTCTCGGTCTTTTGGAAGGTGATGTTGGGTATGTTCCGGGGCTTGCCGGATTGTTCAGCGGTTTTTCGACGCAGTATGCAATGAAGCGGACGGAGAATTTGATGCTCAGCAACGCACAGGTCAAGGAGCTTGAATTTCTTATGGAAAACAGGGGGCGTTTGCTCGATGAACTGACTCTTGCAGATATGAAGATATTGCTTGCGTCCGGCTATTTTGAAAGCCTTTACAAGTTCCAGGCGGCTATCGTAAAGGCCGAAGGGCAATCGCAAGAAACGCTTGAGGAGGTAAGGCGACGTGCAGACGGTTTAGCCGGAAATGAAATAGAACCAAAGCGGCTGCTCGACGGAAACGAATT
>JAIPFN010000260.1 GCA_021736615.1 Phycisphaerae bacterium
GGCCGGAGATGTTTTCATGGCCGGGATAGTTCTCGATGCGGTCGGTGTTATTGATCTGGCCGCCGGGGAAAAATTTCTCGATTACGAGAGTGCTGAGTCTGTCGCGCGAGGTATAGAGGGCGGCACCTAGACCGGATGGGCCTGCGCCGATAATTATGCTGTCGTAAATTTTTGTTTCCACTTTATCGATTCCTTTCAATTATATTTCTGCATGGGCAAAGCCCATTCCAGCCGCATATCTGTTACTTTAACCACAATGCTGTCTTTGGCCGGTGGAGGCCAGTCGGCAGTGTAATTAAATCCTTTTATGGCGGCGTTGAAGGCGCGCCGGGCGAGTTCGGCATCGCCTATGGTTCTTATTTCAAGGGTTAACATTCTGCCGATGGGAAGTTTGCAGACCGCGAAATAATAATCTTCCACACCTTCAGAGGAATTGGGTATTGGGGACGTAAAGACCAGTACTGTAAAATCCAGTCCGCCGATCTCTGTTTTGTCATTTCTGACTTTCGTAAAACCGCCGTCAGTGACTTTCTGGTTTATGACCTCATTGAGATTCATTTCCATAGGGCTCATATAATACTTCCAACTGACCGAGGCGGTGTCTATATAAGATTCTTTGAGCCTGCTTATAAGAAGAAAGGCACTTTCGGAATTGGAATATATCCATTTGTCAAAAGTTTTCCAGCCTCTTCCGGACGGCATGGATATTTTAAGTCCGTCAAACGGGGCGATGACCGGCGGCGAAAGCGGGATGTTTTTGCGACTGGAAACGACCAAAAACGATAGCATAAGCCCGAAAGCGAATACACCAAGCAATGCTACCTCAGCAGGCGAATATTTATTTCTTTCTATTTTTAATTCCATTTAACTATATTAAATAAGAAGGGGAAATTTTGCAATAGCGAGATAAAAAAAATGCCGTCAAGAGACTTGCGGTAGTTGAAACCAAACCTATATTTCGAGGTTTTCGACGAAATCTCTTATTTCGTCCCGGACCCGGCGGAATTCGGCGATTGTTTTTTCTTCAGTAGCGATTATTTCTGAAGGATCGTCGAATTTATGGTGCAAAACAGTGGCTTTTCCGGGAAAAACGGGGCATAATTCTTTGGCATTGTCACAGACAGTGACCACAAGGTCGAATTCGAGACCGACAAAGTCGTCTGTGTGCTGCGGGATGTGCGATGAGATGTCAACGCCTGCTTCTTTCATTATCGCCACTGCGCGTTCATTTAATTTTCCGGGATTCACACCGGCTGAAAAAGCGATTAAGTCCTTACTGCGCAAGAAGTTAGCCCATCCATCGGCCATCTGGGAGCGGCAGGAATTTCCGGTACAAAGAAATAAAACCTTTTTTCGTTCGTCTGACATATATATCAACCCTTATATTATGTTTGTGTGTTTTTGTGTTAATCGTTATTATGGTATAGCTTATTGTATTGCTTTGTTAATATCAACCCTGATATTGTTAGGAGTTTGTTAGAGATGAAAATTGCACGTCGAATTTCTCTTGCTGGTTTAGTTTTACTGTTTGTGTCATTGTCTGCTGCAGATGTTCGTCTTGCCGCTGTGCTTGGCAGTAATATGGTTATGCAAAGGGAGACGAAGGCTAATATCTGGGGATGGGCCGATCCCGGCGAAAAGATCACTGTCGGTACATCATGGCAGTCGTTTCCGATAAAACCCGCGACAGCGGACAAAGACGGTAAATGGAAAATCGCTGTAAATACCCCGGCTGCCGGCGGGCCTTATAAGATCACTATCAAAGGTAAAAACACCATCACGCTTGAAAATATTCTTATCGGCGAAGTGTGGCTGGCCTCGGGACAATCCAATATGGAAATGCCGCTGGTGAAAGTTTCAAACTCTTATACCGGCATTAAGGATTCGGAAAAAGAGGTCGCCGCTGCTAATTACCCGGAGATTCGGCTGTTTCAGGTTGGTAATTTTTCAAGCAAAGAACCGCTTGACGATGTTGGGCCGGGAATCGAGATGTACGGAGTTCCGGCATCGGACTGCAAATGGAAAGCCTGCAGCAGCGAGACTATCGCTGCATTTTCATCGACGGCGTACTTTTTTGCCCGTAAGCTGCACAAAGAACTCGGGGTACCCGTCGGGATCATTGATTCTACATGGGGCGGAACACGTGCGGAGGTCTGGACACCAGCGGCAGGTCTGGAAAAGCTGGGATATACGAACGAGTTAAAGCAGGCTGCCGAAAGCCCGCAAGACGCGAAGAAAAAGTTGCCTACAAGGCTTTACAACGGTATGATCCACCCGCTGCGAAACCTTACGATCAGGGGAGCGATCTGGTATCAGGGCGAGGGCAACTCCTGGCAGGCAAACAAATATCGCGATCTGTTTTCAACCATGATCACCAGTTGGCGAACTGCCTGGGGACAGGGTGATTTTCCGTTCTACTTTGTGCAGATCGCACCGTTTAAATACAGTGAAAATAACCCTTCAGAGGAACTTCGCGAAGCTCAGATGAAAACGCTTTCGCTGAAGAATACCGGGATGGCGGTGACTATGGATATTGCAAATCTGACCGACATTCATCCCAAGAATAAACAGGAAGTCGGCAGGCGGCTTGCGCTTTGGGCTTTGGCGAAAGATTACGGTAAAAAAACCATCGTCTATTCGGGGCCTATCTATAAATCGATGAGGGTTGAGGGCGATAAGATTCGGCTTACTTTTGATTATACGGGTTCGGGGCTGAAGACTATCGACGGTAAAGAGATTTCGCATCTTACTATCGCCGGTGCCGACAAAAAGTTTGTCGAGGCCAAAGGCGTTATTGACGGCGATACTGTGGTTGTCTACAGTGATGCTGTTAAAAATCCTGCGGCGGTTAGATATGGCTGGTCGAATACGGCAGAGCCTAATCTTGCTAATAAAGAAGGTTTGCCTGCTTCGTCATTCAGGACGGATGATTGAAAACAATTGTGGATTACGAATTGATGATTCGGGCTTTGCCCGGGACTATTTAATTTTATTTTTTTAGGAGTTTTTAAGATGAAGATCGCTCGTCGAATTGCCCTCGTTGGGCTTGTTGTTTTGTTTGTGTCGGTGGCCGTTGGTAATGTGAAACTGCCTGCTGTTTTTGGTGACAATATGGTTTTGCAGCGTAACAGTGAAGCGACTATCTGGGGTTGGGCCGATCCGGGTGAGAATGTTACGGTTTCGGCAAACTGGCAGTCAATGGAATTG
This sequence comes from Phycisphaerae bacterium, assembly GCA_021736615.1. Next base: position 3,208 of record JAIPFN010000260.1, read on the forward strand.
GCAAATACCACTGCCGGTGCCGACGGTAAGTGGTCGGTAAAGATCAAAACGCCAAAGGCAGGCGGACCGCACGAGCTTTACATTAAAGGTAATTATACTATTACGCTTAGAAACATTCTTATCGGTGAGGTGTGGGTTTGCTCCGGGCAGTCGAATATGCAGTGGAGTATGCGAGCAACAGAAAACGCGGAAAAAAATATAGCCGCGGCTAATTATCCCAAGATTCGTTTGTTCTATGTTCCAAGAACAGTCGCAGATGAGCCGCAGGATGATTGTATTGCTAACTGGTCCGAGTGTTCGCCGGAAACCGTTGCCAATTTCAGCGCAGTGGCATACTACTTTGGAAAGCATCTTTTTGACGAGCTTAATGTTCCGATCGGGCTTATTCATACCAGTTGGGGCGGGACGCTGGCAGAGGCCTGGACACGTCGTGAGATTCTCGAAGCCAATAAGGATTTCAAACCTATCGTTGAACGGTTTGAAGCAGGCAAAGCCAGGCTTCCCGAGGCTTTGAAGAACTATGAAAAAAACCTGAAGGCCTGGCCTGCGGCAGTGGAAAAGGCAAAGGTTGAAGGCAAAAAGCCTCCGCGTCGCCCGGGTAAGCCGGCGGCAAGAAACTCCAACAGTCCGTCAAGTCTTTATAACGCCATGATTGCACCGATTATTCCTTTTGGTATCAAGGGAGCTATCTGGTACCAGGGCGAATCGAATGTTTCTCGCGCGTATCAGTACAGGACGCTTTTCCCGGCGATGATAACCAACTGGCGTAATGACTGGGGAGTGGGTGATTTTCCGTTCTACTATGTGCAGATCGCACCGTTTAATTACAGAGGTGCAGGGCAGGAGTCGCAGGAACTTCGCGAGGCACAGATGCTGACGCTTTCGCTTAAGAATACCGGCATGGCTGTGATCAGCGACATCGGCAACATCAATAACATCCATCCGAAGAACAAACTTGATGTCGGTAAACGCCTTGCACTTTGGGCGCTCGCCAAAGATTACGGCAAAACCGGCATCGTCTATTCCGGACCTATCTATAAATCGATGAAGGTTGAAAGCGACAAGATCAGGCTTTCGTTTGATTACACCGGATCGGGCCTTACGACTATGGACGGCAAGGAAGTTTCGCACCTGACTATTGCAGGCGGAGACAAAAATTTCGTCGAGGCAAAAGGCGTTATCGAAGGCAATACTGTAGTAGTATCCAGCGATTCCGTTAAAAAGCCCGTCGCGGTTCGTTACGGCTGGTCGAACACCGCGGAACCAAACCTTGCCAATAAAGAAGGTTTGCCTGCTTCGTCGTTCAGGACGGATGACTGGCCGGGTGCTTCTTATCAGGCCAGATGATAATTCACCTGAAATTATAAATATTATTTAAGGAGTTAAACATTGAGTAAAAAAAGTAAAACTACTATGCGTCGCCGTGATTTTCTTGCTGCTGCCGGTGCAGTAGCGGCAAGCACATTTGTCCCGCAGCACTTCAACATTCTCAAGGCCGGAGTATCGCCTAACAGTAAGGTAAACGTTGCTATGATAGGCGGCGGCGGTATTGCCGGCATGGCTTTCGGCGGATGCAAAGGCGAGAACATTGTCGCGGTTTGTGATGTAGACAGCAATCATAATAAACGCGAAGGCGCCAAAAGCTTTACCGACTTCCGTGTGATGTTAGACAAGATGGGCAAAGAGATCGACGCGGTTTGTGTAAACACACCGGACCACACTCACTTTGCCGCAACAATGATAGCGATGGAACTCGGCATTCATGTTTGCACACAGAAGCCTTTGACGCATAATATCTGGCAGGCAAGAACTCTGTATAAAGCCGCCAAAAAGTACCCCAAGGTTCTCACCAACATGGGTAACCAGGGGCATACTTACAACGGTATTCGCACGATGAAGGAGTGGTACGAAGCGGGTGTCCTCGGTCAGGTCAAAGAGGTTTACAGCGGCATAGGTTTCAATTTTGGAGGTACATATTTTGGGAAACCGGAAACTAATCCCCCGGCAAAAACACCTGTACCTGACAATCTGAACTGGGATCTTTGGATCGGTCCCGGCATTGAAGCTGATTACAACCCCATTTACCATCCAAGACGATGGCGAGGCTTCTATAATTACGGTGGAGCCCAGCTTGCTGACTGGTTCTGCCATATTAATGACGGCCCTGTTTATATCCTCGATCTTTATGGACCAACAGAAATCGAATGTCTGGAAAGAAAAACAAACGTCGGAAATCTTGTCACTGACAGCTGTCATGTTCGCTGGAAGTTCCCGAAACGCGGTAAAATGGCTCCTTGCGACCTTCACTGGTCCGATGGCCCGGGTCTAAAGCTCAAGTGCCCTGATGATTGGGGGCATGGTAAAAAACCCGGAAGCGGCTCTATCTGGTATGCTGACAAAAACAATGGATACCTTGATGAAAGATCTAACAATCCAAAACTGGTAAACCGCTCTAAGATGGTCGAAATGCAGAAGGCAAATGAAATGCCAGCGGAGAAATATCCACGTATTAAGCACGGCAGTCCGCATAGAGAACTGATGGAAGCTATCAAGGGCGGACCGAAATGTGGTTCGCGCTTTGAGTACGCCGCGCGTCTTACAGAGACAAGCCTGCTTGGCGTACTTGCCCAGCGCTTTGGCGGAAAGATCGAATGGGATGCAAAGAACATGAAGATAACAAACCGCCCGGAACTAAACGCTTATATCAAAGAGCCTGTTCGCAAAGGATGGGAAGATTACGGCACAGACCTCTGGAAAGCTTAATCGAAAAAGTAAATTGTCAAGCGGCAGGGTCAATAAGGCCTTGCCGCTTTTTTTATGCCTTTAAAATATCTGTTACATTTTTCGCAGCCAGTACCGCAGTCGACCATGCTATCTGGAGGTTGTATCCTCCGCATGGGCCGTCTGCATTTATTACTTCTCCGGCAAAGTACAAACCCGGGGCGATTTTTGACTGCATTGTTTTTGGGTCTATCTGTTTTGTGTCTACTCCTCCTCGGGTTATTGTTGCCTGTGCGAATCCGGAGGTGCCTTTTATAGGTGTTGACAGGCGTTTGATCAACTGTATGATCTTTCCACGGTTCCTTTTGGTGAGCTGGGCGAAGGTAGTTTTTTCGGAAATATCCGCTTGAGCGATTATTTCCGCGGCTAGTCTGGCAGGGAGGATATTTGACAGAAAACTTAGAACTTTCTTTTTGGGGTTGGCGTTTGAGTATTCGCTCAAATCATATCTAAAGTCTTCTTCACTTTCGGCGGCGAGCAGGTCTATCTGGATGTCAAGCGGATCAGTAATATTTGAAATGTCTTCTGCGATAAATCTGCTGAACTCGAAGATTGCAGGGCCGCCAATTCCTTTGCCGGTGAACATCATCGGGCCGGCTGATGAGATCTTTTTGCCGTTAATTTTCGTTGAGACCTTAACATTGCCCAGAGCGACGCCTTGTAATTTTGTCAGCCATTTTTCTTCGGTGACCAGACTCGCAAGGGCGGGGACGGGTTTGATGATATTGTGGCCAAGATGTTCGGCGAGGCTGTAACCGTCGCCGGTCGAGCCGAGGTCCGGATAGCTTTTTCCGCCGGTAGCTATTATTACCGATTTGGATTTTATTGTGTCGGTGCCGGCAGTTATTGTAAAGCCGCTTTCGTCTTTTAAGATGCGTTCGACTCTTCTGCCATAGATGATTTTTACTCCAAGTCGCTGGGCTTCTTCGAGTAAGGCATTCTTGACCGTCGCCGCTTTGTCTGTGGCAGGGAAAATCGATCCGTCATCTTCAGTCTTGCTCTTTACGCCGAGTTTTGCGAAAAACTCTATGGTATCTGCCGGCGAGAACTCGTAGAGGCTGTGCTTGAGGAAGCGTCCGCAAAAATCATACGCCTGAACAAACTGGTTAATGCTGCCGTCATGTGTTAGATTGCACCGCCCGCGTCCGGTCACCAAAAGTTTACGACCAACAGAGGTGTTACGCTCGATAACGGCAACGGTTGCCCCGCTACGCGCAGCAAAAACAGAAGCCATAAGCCCCGCCGCTCCGCCGCCAATAATACAAACATCACATTTCACAATAAAAGACTCTTGATATGCTTGTTATTTTTCGGATTTTTTCCTTTTTTCACTTGAACTTTTAGCTACATTTGTCGATAATACTATTAATCCGCTTAAGCGGAGGTGGATGGCCAAAGTGCTATCGGGCCTTTCGGGGCCTTTTTTTATGCGCTAAAGTAGCTTCTTGCCGAAAACTCTTTCACCTTTACGATAGTACTTCTCCCTAAGTATTTCGATTATCTTTTTCCCAAAAGGTGGGAGTTCCCTGCCAAACAAATCATTTTCATGTAATATCTCATTTCTCGACGGGTGAGCTAATAAGTCAGACAATTGAAGTCCCGCAATATTATTTGCTTTATTTTTTACTTTCAATCTTGAGCTGGTTAACCTTTGCTGCATTTGCTCAGGGCCGAAATATTCAGTACCCTTTACAAAAAGACCATTGAATGAATCCTTTAGTCTTCGATCTTCTTTACCTCCTCTGCTTTCTGCCATCACATCGCCTTGACTGTCAACAGAGTCTAGAAAGAAGATATATCTTTCAAGCATAACTTTAAGACAGTAATGATAAGGATCGTATCGCCAGGTAGTATATGTTTCTTTATGATTAAGCTTATCAATACACACTGTAATAACTTTATAATCCCAATTAACTAATAGCTGCAACAAAGCAGTGTTAAATCTACTCCTGAATTCTGAATCTCTGAATCTCGTAAATGGGGGTTTAGCATTTAGCATTTCTTTTCGGTGAAATAGTATCGGATCATCAGGATGAGATTCAAAAAAATCAGCTTTAATTCTTTCCATCTGAGGATGAACAGTAGTTGCTATATATTTCAAGTCGACGATGACACCTGTCAGACTCAAAAACCTGTGGTTGGGATTATCTGAACTGCCAAGATCGGAATTTCCGACTTCGTCAATGTATATGCGGTATTTGTTCATTTGATCTTCCTGCAATTCTTTACTTAATTAATCAATCATAAACATTGCTGTCCAAGACAATTTAGTTTTTCAATAAGAAAGCAGCTTAAATGCATAAAATCAATACTCTTAAGGCAGGTTTTGCAAGGTTCAAAAACAGGTTACATTATAATGCTGTCCTAAAAAATCTTTCAAAACCAAC
>JAIPFN010000261.1 GCA_021736615.1 Phycisphaerae bacterium
GCACGAGTACGGCGTTTGGGCCTGTATGGCAGGTAGATATCCTCCAGAACCGTCATGGTTTCGGCGGCCATCACGCTCTTTTTGAGTTCGTCGGTAAGCTTACCCTGCTTTTCGAGGGACTCAAGAATTGCACCGCGTCTCTTATCAAGATCGGCAAGTTGCTCAAGACGGTCACGAATCGCCATGATCACAACTTCGTCAAGACTGCCGGTCACTTCCTTACGATACCGGGCAATAAAGGGAACTGTCGACCCTTCTAAAAGCAAAAGTGCTACTGCTGCGACTTGTTTGTCTGTTATTTTCAATTCACCGGCGATTTTGAATATGTGTTGTTCTTCCATGATTTCTTTCAAATAAAATTACAAATAGACAAAAAGGGAGTGATACCAGCTGGTATTTTTAATAACATGGGAGAAAGTTTAAAAAGACTTTACCCACGCATAAAAGCTGGAGCTTTTTTCAACCCTCATTAAAAGCTGGGATACTAGGATTCGAACCTAGACAAACAGATTCAGAGTCTGTCGTGCTGCCGTTACACTATATCCCAATAACTACCGCAAATATCAAATATCGACGAAAAATCATTGATTCCGGATAATTTACTAGCCTATGAGAGATTTTGCAAGCAATATCCTGAAAAAAAAGATGAACTTTCCATCTATGCGTTGATAATTGGCATATTAAGCAAGAAGCTAATTGCTAATTGCTAATCGCTTCCAAATATTATATGATAATCATCCTAATCATAGTATATATTTGTTTTGGAATTATGAAATTGTTAAAATTTGGAAACCTTGAACTTGACGTTCCCTTCTTTCAGGCACCGCTCAGCGGATACACTGACCGGGCGATGCGCGTACTCGCGAAGGAATTCGGTTCGCCTCTTTCATTTACCGGCGTTCTCCTCGACAAAATCGCCCTTCACCGCAAAGCCGTCAGAAAACTCGGAATTGCCCCGCTGGAAGACGAACACCCAGTCGGTGCCCAGATCCTCGGAGCCGACCCTGTCAAAATGGCCTCAGCAGCCGTCCATTTCGAGCAGATCGGCTTTGACTTGATCGACCTTAACTTCGCCTGCCCGGCACCCAAGGTATTAAGACGCCAGCGAGGCGGTGCAATGCTCACCGACCCGGATACCATAAGAGAAATCTATCGCAGGGTTCGCGATTCCGTCAAGTATCCGGTAACGATGAAACTGCGGATCGGTCACGGCAGCGGCAGTGAAAACCGTGAGAAATTCTGGCAGATTTGCGAAAATGCCGTAGAGGACGGCTGCGACGGGCTGGTAATACACGGAAGAACCGTTCTGGAAAAGTACCGTGGAGAGTCTAACTGGGAAATTCTCGCAGAGGTCAAACGCAAGTTTCCGCAGATGACCATTGTAGGCAGCGGAGATATGTTCGAGGCGGCTGATATTGTCAAAAAATACAACGAAAGCGGTATCGACGGGGTATTGATCGCAAGAGGAGCGATAGGCAACCCGTGGCTGTTCACCGAACTAAGAGCTATCTTTGAAGGCAGAGACGATTACCTGCCGCCGACACTAGCCGAGCAAGGAAAGGTCATCCTGAGACATTACGAAATGATCGCCGAACGCCTCCCCGGAATCAAGGGAATACGATACTTCAGAAAATTCGCAGTCGGATACTGCAAAAGACACCCCGACAGAAAGAAGGCACAAACAGCACTAATCTCTGTAAGAAACCGCGACCAGGTCTATGCAGCAGTAAGAGAGTGGTTTGGGATATGAGCAAATCCCACGAATTCCAGACTGCCTGTACCTCAAAGAAGTTTACCGTTTTTTACCGTTTTTTTACCATCCACAAATCGCCTGATTTAGAATACCCAGTATATCTTGTTGATTCGTAATAAAAAGAAACGAAATTTCGTTCGTCTCTTTTTATTTTATTAATATTATAGTGCAAATAACTATTCAAGCTGTTCGAGAATTTCATCCGGGATGTCAAAGTTTGCGTAGACGTTTTGTACATCGTCGTGGTCTTCGAACTCTTCAATCATGTTGAGGATCTTTCTTGCAGTCTCCGGGTCGTTGACTTCAATGCTGTTTTGCGGGACCATCGACACTTCCGCCGATTCGGTTGCGATCTCTTTTTCCTGCAGAGCGCCTTTGATAGCATCAAAGGCCGCTGACTGGCATGTAATCTCATAGACTTCGCCAAGATTTTCCATATCATCGGCACCTGCCTCGAGAACAATATCCATCAGATCGTCTTCACCGATGACATCAGATTTTACAATAAAGACACCCTTCTTGTCGAACATCCAGTTCACACAACCGCTTGCACCGAGCGAACCGCCGCGTTTTTCAAAGATCTTCTTGATCTCAGGTGCCGTTCGGTTGCGATTGTCTGTAAGACCGTCGATCATGATGGCGATCCCGCCAGGTGCGTAACCTTCGTACAGCACCTCGACATACTCAACGCCGCCAAGATCACCGGTACCCTTTTTGATCGCCTTTTCGATGGTATCTTTGGGCATATTTGCCTCTTTGGCCTTATCGATGGCGTATCGCAGTGTAAGGTTCTGACCGGGGTCTCCGCCGCCTGCTTTAGCGGCAACGATAATCATCCTTGCGACCTTGCTCCAAATCTTACCACGCTTAGCATCGTTAGCCGCCTTTTTATGCTTAATACCTGCCCAATGAGAATGTCCTGACATACTTATTACCTCATAATAATCAAAAAGATAAGTCCTTTCGAGACTTTCAGTAAAAATTAACCACGGATTTCACAGATTCACACGGATTAGAAATAAAATCCTAAATCCTGACATCTAAATCCTAAACAAATTCAAAATTTAAATACTAATGTTCAAAACAGCGAACGCGTGTATCAAAGACACCACACGAAAAATGGAAAATATTTTTAGTGAATAACTTTATTCAATGGATAAGTAATTATCCCGGAAGCACCTGCCCGTTTCAGTTCCGGCATTAGCTTTCTGTCAATCTTATCATCGACAATAATCTCAATCGCGACGTAATCACTGTCAACGAGATTTGAGATCGTCGGGCTTTTCTCTGACGGAAGCACCTTAAGTACAGCGTCGAGATCAGCCTTGCTTACGTTCATCTTCATTCCGACGAGGCTCTTTGCGTCGATTGCCGCATTAAGCAGGATCGAAATATTCTCGATCTTCTTGCGCTTAAAGTCATCTTTCCATGCTTCCTTGTTCGAGATGAAACGTGTGGTCGAAGTAAGGAGCGTATCGAGAACCTTAAGGTTATTGGCCCTGAGGGAAGAACCGGTTTCGGTAAGTTCAACGATTCCGCTGACAAGGCGTGCCTTTACTTCTGTTGCACCCCAACTAAACTCAACCTTTACGTTAATGCCCTTTTCAGCAAAGTATTTCTTCGTAGCACCGACCAGTTCGGTGGCGATAATTCCGCCTTCGAGGTCCTCGGGCTTGTTGATGTTGGACTCGGCGGGAACGGCAAGAACCCACTTGGTAGGACGAGCAGTCGCCTTGCTATAAAGAAGTTCGCAAACTTCATGGACGTCCGAATCGTTCTCGATCACCCAGTCATGACCGGTGAAACCCGCATCGAGAACACCATCTTCAACATAACGGGCCATTTCCTGTGCACGAAGAAGAATCAATTCAATCTCATCGTCGTCGATACGCGGGAAATAACTTCTTTCATAACCGGTGATATTGAATCCGGCTCGCTCAAATAGATCAAATGTAGCCTTCTGGAGACTCCCTTTCGGTACGCCTAATTTTAATACTTTATCCGACAAACCAATTCCTTTCTTGTCATTTTTGTGACTTTACAGCTTTTTTCGAGGTCTTCTTCGTGGTCTTTTTTGCTGCTTTCTTTACAGTCTTCTTAGCGGCTTTTTTAATTGTTTTTTTCGCAGCCTTCTTCGGCGTCTTTTTAACTGTCTTCTTTTTCCACTTCTTTACGGTTTTCTTTTCAGTCTTTTCCTCAATTTTCTTTTCAGTCTCTTCAACCGCTTGCTCTACCTCTGGCTCTTCTTTTTTTGTCTTACTCTTGGCTTTAGATTTTTTCGCCGCTTTTTTCGCTTCGGCAGCGGTGATCTTTGCCAGCTTTTTGGCAGTCTTTTTCGCGGCAGCGTCAGTTTGAGTTTTCAGCAGCATAAAAAACTCATACGCGTCATCGGACTTATTCTGCCTCTCCAGGAAACCCTCAATATCATCGGCATTAGAGTTAGGATGAACAAATCCTTCAACTCTAAGGTAATCGGCGATAGACTCTGAAACCGGGATGGCATGGCCGGCAAGTGCCGTCAAAAAACAATACCTTACGGCAAATGCACTAATCTTTTCGATGTCCTCGAGTTCTTTTCTCGCCTGGCGTTTACCTTCGTCCTTAAGGGGCTTAAGGCTTATCGTATCGAACTTATAAAAAATCGCGTTCAAAGATTCCGACAAATCGTGGGCGACGGCTTTGGTCTCATCGTCATCTTGTTCGAGCACCTCAATAACCTCTTCTTCACGTGAAACCCTCAGATCGTTGAGGTCAACGAAGTGCTTGTTAATTTTACGCAGAGACGTCCTTGCCAAAGGCAATGTCTGGTGCTCGCACAAAATACCAAAAACAATCGCTTCTATTGGATCGTCATATTCCACCGGCTTAACCTTTCCGTACTCTTTCTTCATGTCACGGTAAAGCTTGGCGATCTTTTTGGCATATATTTTACTGTCTTTCATAGCTTTCTATCCCAAAAAATTATTCTGTATCTTCCTGGTTTTCGTCAGTTTCCTGAAGAGCGTCGTCTTTTTCTCTGTACTCTTTTGCAGCCTCTTCGATCACTCGCAGCGTATCAAGCGTCTTCTTGATCTTTTCGTCCTTTAGCAAACGAAGTATAGGAACAAACCGCGTAGTCATTCTTTCGGCAAGGAGTGACTGAATATGTTTCGTAGCATGCTGGACGGCAATAAGCGTACGCTTTTCGATGGTTTCATCGGATGCCATTACGCTTATATAAATATCGGCATTTCTGTTGTCCGGCGAGACATCGACTTCTGTAACCGTCACAAACCCCTCAATACGAGGGTCATTAAGACGGTTCTGGATAATATCGCTTACGACAACTTTGATCAAACTCATGATCTTTTGCTGTCTTCTTGTCGGCGGTTTCGATGGCATAATGTTTCAGTATTCCTTACTCATTCTTCCGGGTCGGGGAAGTTTAAGAATATCTAATATCTATTTACAGCTTTCTTTCGAGTTCAAAAATCTCAAATGCCTCGAAGACGTCTCCGACCTTAATATCGTCGAAGCCTGCTATCTTTATACCGCATTCCAGGCCCGCTTTGACTTCACGAACATCTTCTTTGAAATGCTTGAGCGAATCGATGGAACATTTTTCTCTGATGACGATATTGTTCCTGATAAGCCTGAGTTTGGCGTCTCTCATTATCACACCGTTATTGACCAAGCAGCCTGCGATTGTACCGACACGCGAATGCCTGAACGTATTGCGAACGGTAAGACGTCCGACCTGTTTTTCCTCGAACTTCGCTTCAAGCATACCAAGCATCGCGTCTTTTACATCTTCGGTAATACGGTAGATAATGTTGTAGAGCCTGATAGCGACGCCGCGAGAATCTGCGATTTCCTTGACGTTTTCATCGGCGATAACATTAAAGCCGATGATGATGGCACCGGAAGCCTCTGCGAGAACGACGTCACCTTCGTTAACTCCACCGACAGCTGAGTGAAGTATCTTGACCTTTACTTCTTCGGTGCTCAGGTCGGTAAGGTATTTGATCAGAACGTCGACAGATCCCTGGACGTCTGCTTTTATGATAAGGTTTAATTCCTTAATGTTGCCTGCTTCTATCTGGCTGAAGAGGTTTTCAAGCGTAACCTTCGATTTACGTGCAAGCGACTGCTCTCTCATGAGCATCCTGTTCTGCTCGGCAATGTTCTTGGCACGGTTGATGTCGTCGACGACGAAGAATCTGTCACCTGCCTGTGGAACGTCGCTAAGACCGGAAATCTCGATAGCCATAGAACTGGTAGCTTTTTTGATCGACCGGCCGTTCGGGTTTTTCATAGTACGAACGCGACCGTAGCCGCTGCCGGCAAGAACGATGTCACCTTTTTTTATCTGGCCCTCTTTAATAAGCAGCGTAGCTACAGGACCCTGCGTAGAACTCATCTTTGACTCCACGACCCAACCGGTCGCAGAAATCGTCGAATCCGCCTTGAAGTCCTTAAGCTCTGCGATGTAGTCAAGATGCTCGATAAGCTCTTCGATACCTTCGCCGGTAACCGCACTTGTCTTTACGATCTCGGTATTACCGCTCCACTCGGCGGGGGTAAGTTCGTGCTCTGCGAGCTGACCGTAAATCCTGTTAATGTCAACGCCCGGAAGATCGATCTTGTTAAGAGCGACGATTATCTCTACACCGGCAGCCTTTGCGTGATGGATTGCCTCGATGGTCTGGGGCATAAGTCCGTCGTCAGCAGCGACGACGAGAACGACAACGTCTGTCATGTTGGCACCGCGTGCACGCATTGCGGTAAACGCTTCGTGACCCGGCGTATCGAGGAAAGTGATCTTATGACCTTTCCACTCAACCTGGTGCGCACCGATGTGCTGGGTGATCCCGCCGGCTTCGCCTTCGGCGACGCTGGTCGAACGTATTCTGTCAAGCAGACTGGTTTTACCATGGTCAACGTGGCCGAGCATGGTAATGACAGGAGGACGCCTTTCAAGCTTTGCCTTTTCCCTGCTGTCGAATTCTGCTCCTATGGCCTGCTGCAAGGTCTGTTTCAGGTCGACTGTAAGTTCTGTTCCAAGATCCAGGGCAACCATTTCGGCAACTTCGGCATCAATGACCTGATTGGCCGTTGCCATCACACCCATACCCAGGAGCTTGCTGATGATCTCGCCTGTCTTTGCGGAGATCGCTGCTGAAAGATCCTTAACAGTGATCGGCTCGGATATTGTCGCTTTTTCCGGACGATGAGCGGCTGCCATCTCGGCGTGAGACCTTTTGCCTTCAACCCTTCTTGAAGGTCTTGCCCTTCCCGTTTCACCCCGGGCAGCAGCAAGCCGTGCGCGTCTGTCTTCCATATCACGCGCACGCATCCTGGTGGCAGCCTTGGGCTTTTTGACTCCATCGGCAACACCGACGTTCTCGTTCTTTTTCTTGCCCCTGCCGCGTCCCTTGCCTCTGCCGCCAACGCCGGTATCGCCAACTGAAGGAACACTGGGTATTAAAGGCTGAGTAACCGGACTATCATAACGCGGCCTACTCTGCTGGCGAGGTCTTCTTGGACGAACAGTTTCATCCAGATCGACCTCTTCAACGCGAATTACACGGGGACCGGCTAGTTTGGCAGGCTTAGGCTTGGTAAGCATAGGACCTGCTGGAACAATGACCTCTGGTTCCGGAGGCTTAGCGGCAACGGGAGCTTTCGGTTTGGCAGGGGTTGGTTTTCCTTTAACCTCTTCTTCAGCCTCTAAAGCTTCCACTTCAACTGGTGCCTGTGCTTCTGCTGATGACTCTACCTCTTGCTGTTCGGTTTCAACAGTTTCCTGAATGCCTTCTTCGACTGCTTGCTCTGTATCGGCAGCAGGCTCAGCGAGAGCTTCAGCCTCTTCTGTAACAACTCGTTTTCTAGGTTTACGAACCGAGCCTTCTATAGCCACTGCGGCCATTTTTTTTGTTCTTTTCGGCTTGGCAGTGACAGGTTTTGTAGTCAACTTTTCCTCAGCCTCGGCGGCCTCTGCATCTTTTTCAGCCTTGATTCTTACCGTGTCAAGGTCGACGCGTTTGGAAGTTTCGACTGTAGTATTATGCTCGCCCTCGCTAAACCATTCGCGAATTGTCGCGGCCAAACCGATAGAGATCGTTGCCATGTGATTCTTGATGTCCAGACCTTCAGCCTGGCACTTGTCAACGATGGCCTTGCTTTTTACGCCTAATTCCTTGGCGAGTAGATGTACTCTTGTAGTACTTTTTGCCAACCAGATTCTCCGATCTTCTAATTACTCGATTTCATTCAAAAAACGATACGGCCTCGCCTGCAAGGCCGAATCAACCAACTATAAACTAATCTAATGACTCACCCTTGCCGGCATCTAATATGCTTTCTGCCTGTTTCTTTTTCTTTTCAGCAGCGAGGAGCTTGGCTTTCTCAGCGGCTGCAAGAACTAACTTTGCGGCAAGATCCTTCTCGACACCGAGTTCTTCGACAAGCGGTCCGGTTCCGACCTCTTCGAGGTCCAGGACGGAAATAATTCCAAGTGCCAGAAGGTCATCGACGAAATTGTCGCTGACACCTTCGACCTCGGAAACACAACCGGCAAGAAGTTCAACGCCGTTGTTATATTCCTTTGGAGTGAGAA
>JAIPFN010000262.1 GCA_021736615.1 Phycisphaerae bacterium
TGTCAAGGGGAAAATCTATTAATTTGGGAATATTGAGCAGTTTTTTTTTGTGCAATTCACAGGCAGCACGTAAGGATTGAGGTCTTGATTTGTCTTTTTCTTGAGTCGTTTGTGCGAGGATATCGCTTAGTATCCCAAGAGGGGAATTGCACGGGAAACATCATTTTATTTATTGTTTTTCACTTTGCAGAATTTTCGATATCCCGTTTTTCCTGCGTGATCGCTGTTTTGAGGCTCTCAAAAGGTTTTTGGGTGGCGTACTGCAATACGACACAATGCATCTGCATTGCCGTGTTTGATAAGGAAAAGCCTTGCTTGCCACCACTGCTCTGCTGCTTAAAAAGCATGTTTTGTGCGATGTGTTTCATTGATTTTGGTTCAATGGAACTTAACTAAACTAAATAATGCGTTAAGTTATGATCCCATTATGATTACCAAATACAACCTTCCTTTGATCATATTTTTTCTTGTTCAGTCAACGCCCGAGTCCACGTGCCTGTGCTGCGGGGATGCATGGATTTCTTACGAAATTGTCACCTTGACTCGCCGGCACCAGCTTTGGGAGTCGCACCGGTAATAGGAAGCTTAAGTTCAGTTTCGCTTTTAGAGCGAATCACTCGGCCAAGCTCCCTTTCGCTGATCTCTATCGGCCCGGTACTAAACTCCGGGGTATTAAACGTGTCGATAAGCGAATCATAAAACGCGGCACTTTTTTGCGGAAGCATAAAAGATTTATGCGCCTTGCCGTCCTTATCAACATGGCTGATACACAACCGCGTAAATATCCCGCCATCCCGTTTACTGCTGAAAACGATCCATCGGCCGTTTGACGACCAGCTATGCCACCCCTCAGCTTTATCACTGCTGGCCATTTCAAGTTTTTCGTATTCGCCGGTCTCCAGGTCCATCATATAAAGATCGCTGTTAGTTTGAAACAGCGAAAAGCAGCTGTATTCGCACATGTTGAATAACAAATATCGCCCGTCGGGTGATATCCGCGGCATCAAAATACTTAACCCCGTCTTCTCAGAAGAAAGTACCGTCTCCAATTCGCCCCACGTATCGGTGTATATGTCATAGCTTATACGCATCAGGCTATATTTCACTTTTTTAAAATTCTCAGGCGGAACATGATATCGATCCTCCCACAAAACTGGCGCACTGACAAAATAAAGATACCGACCGTCAGGACTCCAGGAAGGATGCGTTTCCAGTATTTCCTTGTCCGCCAGCGCTTTGATGGTTTTGACGCTTTTGCTGCGAAAGTCGTAATACAAAACACACGAGTCAAGCTCAACAACATCTCTGACCTCCTCGCGTCCTGCAAAGTGGAAAAACTGCTGTACCCTGTACTTAGACAAAGCAGCCACTTTACCGCTGGGGTGCCAGCTCGTATGCCCAAAAGTTGTCCCCAACTTCTCGGCTTTGCCGTCTTCGACCAATATTGTGTCGTTGCCGAATTTACCGCGAAATCCCAACAGCATATTTTTAGGATCATTGTTATTAACGGTATGGCAATTGACGCAGCCGTCGCCGAAAGATTTACCGTGTACAACTACGGATTCATCGAAGTTTTCAAGATTACGCTGAAAAACACCCACGTTATTGTACCAGTTGTAATTGGGTTTCAAACGTCGATACACAACATGTGAATCAATATCTTCATTTTCATTGGAGATTTTATTGGATATCGTCTGGTAACGCTGCCAGCTGCCGTCAGCGGCCATTACGTAAACATCATAAAATAACTCCTTGCCCTGATTAGCTCTTAAAAGCTTTCGCCACTTCTTCAGAGGAATTATTATTTCCGGTTCTCCGCTAACAATTTCAATGTTCTGCTTGTCTGAGGTGTAAATACGAACAAAGTATTGCTCACCGGGCTGCTCTACCCTGAAGTTCATAGGTGCGATATTCGAAGGGATGACAAGATCGGTATAATCCGGATAAATCGACGGCGGACTGGATATGTCGGTGTATGTTTCAATGTTTACGGTCGCATCGGACTCGATAACAAAAAAAAACGCGGCTAAACCAACAACCGCAAGAATCATAAAGAGATAGCGGAATTTATATTTCATCGTCTGACCCCTGATTGATTAAACATATAATAATAGTAATAGGTGTTTCGAAATTGCGGTGCCAGGTTACGTGCCGATTCCGGTCTGCCAACCGGGTTTAATTTGAGAGCAGCCATAAATATCTCCCCTGTTTTATACGTTTGCGGATCTATTTCCCACCCATGAGAATCGAGATGCTCCCTGGTTTGGCCTAAGTGAAGCAGGATAGCCTCTCCGAAATGCCGCGGTACCTTCGTATAACCAAAGTCACGGAACCGATACATATTTTTAGCGATCTTGCCGACCTGTTTGCTCTTGAGGTAATAAACCATCAGGTACTCAAATGCAAATCTGTTATGTGGATTTACCTCAAGTAACTCCAGCATAAAGGGCTCGACGGTTTGAATTTCGACAGTGTCTTCCGTAAGCATAACCGATCGCAAACGAATAATTTCTTTATCATCGTTAAGATCATGATCCTCAGCAAGCCGTCTCAGCATATTTTTAGCCTTTTTACCGTGTATCACATCCCGGGAAAGAACTTCCAAAAACACTCGCGCGACCTTCGGCTGTTTTTTCGCAATATTAATTATTGCCAGATTCCAAAGAAGCTCCGGATATTCGCCTGAGTTTTCAAACAATTCATACGCTTCTTTTTCGGCGATATTAACATTCCCCAGCAATAACGATAGCCGGACATAACTTATACCCCTTTGGTATCCCCGTATACCCCCCCCGCGTGAAGGAAGAAACATCCCATCTTTATGTTGAGGATAACGAAACAGTTCATCCCCGAGTTTGCCCGTATGATACAGCGCCTGGATGATATTGTGATTGCCGTCAGCGTCATAAGTAACAACCGGGAAACGATCTGCATATTCCAGCAACTCGCTCCACATACCGTTGCCTGCATAGTAGTCGGCCTGCAGACGTTTTATTTCTATACCGGTCGTACGATTAACAGTCACCACCGCAGCTGAAACAACAACAAGTGCTTGAACAACCCATTTTAGCAGCATTATCCCTGTTTTGGTTTCAGTTTCCTTGGATTTCTTCCTGGATTCTTTACCGGATGTTTTTCGGCTAAAGAAAAATTGTAAGACAAACGCAGTCAGCAAAATACTCAACATAGAAATTTGCAGTGCCCTTGCAGCTGCTTTTGCGTTCAGGCTAATCCTGGGATCAAAAGGCAGCAAATACAGATAGATATCGATCATCCTCAAATCGAAACACCACCCCACAATCAGCGGGACAAGCCCTGTCAGTAAAACACACAAACATGCTGATAATAAGCGGCGACGAATAAACACTTCGAAACCGGCCGCCAGAATTCCAAAAAGTAAAGCCCAGGCCCCCGCCGCCAGGTACAGCAATACAAACATCAGCAGAAAGCAACAGCCTCGCAATGCAAAACTTTTCGGCGGTATCTTTGCATATGCCACCAATACCCACAGACTTAAAAGCAAACCAACAAAGACACCCAAAGAATGTTCGCATTTACTGTGCATTGCAAGAAAGAATATGGCAGGAGTATACCCGACAATCCCGGCAAGAAAATTGAAACCTGCAAAACTGACAAGAATTCCGGTAGCAAGGCAAGTCAGGCCAACTACTATGGTGATCACTATGGCCCCGCCCAACTGATAGTAATAAAGCTGCGACAGAAAACCCGTCACATACTCAGCAATACCGCCGGGATGATCGATCGCCTCGCCAAAAAACTCCCAGCCGGTAAAAAATGCCGGATAATCTACGAATCGCCCAAAAGCATGATAGATAAGGCGAGTATCGCCAAACAGCCAGATGTATAAGAAAAAACAGCAAAACAACAAACTATGGCCAAACGCCATATATAGAGTTGTTCCAAATGATTTTTTATGGAGAAGTTTCATTTTATCAGAATTCCCAAATACTTTATGGTAGTCTTTGGAGCCACATCTGTCAAGGTAAAACTCTTTTTGTTCTGGACTGAAGCACTCCGGTTTTTAGTATTTTTGTGCTGGATTCGGTGGTACTGTGTCAGGCAGGCTGGTTTTAGTTCGTTTGGAAGGGTATTTTCTTCTGTGGTATCGCTAAAATCCCCCTCCATCGACTCCGATCATCATTTTCGCCAATATCTGCGCGTAAGCTAGCATGTCTGACAAACATCTTGAGGAAATTTGTGTAAGCATTAGACGTTGGAACTGCCTTGATGCCTTTGAGTAAATCAAAGCCGCATAGTTGGCGAAGTTGGGCATTTCGCATTTAGCTTAATAGCTCAAAAACAGTAACATTTTCAGGTTGCCGACTTTTTTTTATAGAAATCTACCAAACTGCAAAAGCTATCGCCCGCCTGAGACTTTCCCAGACGGGCGATATATAATTAACTATATCAGTTTACTACCAGCAATTACTCTTCTGGTTGATCTAGCGGTCCTGTTGACGAATAATCAACAAGCCATGCCGCGGCAATACCGGCAAAATCTTCGAGGTCTGTGTTGCAATCCTCGTTAATGTCACCCAGGTCTAAATCCAACTCTGAATTCGAGGCCAAACTCGTCAGACAGACATCGTCGTAAACGTTAATTACCATCGAATCACCGACAAGGCCCACACCATCAAGGGTGACGGCAAGTGTCAACTTAACTCTAGCCGTGTCGCCAGCTGGTTTGGTGATCGTAACCGTTGGAGTTTCAGTGTCAGCGCCTATGATTGTTACACCATCTGCAGGATAAGCAGTCCAGAGGTAAGATAATTCCCTCTGGGGAACCTGTGGGTCATTATTAGAAACGGTCGGATTCAGTGTAACTGCTTGATCATTCCAGGTAATCATGTTCTCGCCGGCATCAACAGAAGGCAGATTCGCATCAACAACTTCCGTCTCGAGCGCGACATTGTCCCAGGAAGCACGTCCGACAATAGCATTTCCGGCTGCCGAACCCACTTCAACCGTAATCGATTGACCGACATAGGCTGAAAGATCTTCAGGGTTATACGTCCTAATTACATCCTCAAATACATCAGAACCCGTAGGTTCTACAGAGGAACTCGGGACAACCGCTACACCGTCTGCGAGCATATCTAATGTTATAGGACCCGCAGAGACAGCGCCTCTAACCTGGGCTTTAAGCGTATAGACCGTGCCGTTATTGATGATACCCAGAGGTTCGGCCGAGACAATCCTTGTCCCATTTCCGCCGCCGCCCCAGGCACCAAAGGATTCTACTGTAGTTGTGCCGGTATCAAGAGAGTTGGCAACGCCTCGATTAAACAGACCAACACCCGGAGCTGAATTTATCCACCCGGGACAATTGATAACAGTTGTGAGGGTACCATCCTCACAGATCGCGTTTCCGCCGCTTACTGCAACATCGCCCTCAATGCCGCCCGTAAAGACGTTACCAGGTTCCCACTTCGCTTTAACAGTCAAGTCTGTCCCAGCTTTGTACACCTGGAATCCGCCGTTGATCACGAGGGACGAATCCCCCTGGTCAGGACTGGCTACTGGCCCATCTAACGCTATATCATTAAGCCATGTCGCAGCCTGCAAAGCTAAATCTTCGATGTCTATGTCACAGTCCTTGTCAAAGTCATTGAGGTCATCGGCACCAAAAGCAAGACGAGCCATATGACAAGCATCATCGTACACGTCAATTTCCACAGAAGCTGTCACAGGTATCGGGTTACCTCCGTCGCTGACGGAAACTGTTAAAGTAACGGTCTCAACGCCGGTAGAAATCGGAAATGGCGTGTCGGTAGTAAGAACAACATTATCAAACTCAACATCAGAAGAACCATCATCCGGGTTGATCAGTTTAACCATCAGAGGCAGATCAATTTTGTTTGCATCTGCTACCGGATCATTTGTATATAAAACTTCCGAGGTTACCCAGGCTTGCGATGCTATCGTCAAACTGTTGTAGTCTTCCGCAAGTACAAGTTCGTTTTCACCGTCAACTGCAATCAGTTGAACCAGGTATTTTGAGTTACTATTACTCCACAAGCCGTGACCAATATCGGCATTTAGAGTATAAGTTGCACCGGCCTGAACAGTTTCACTCAGGACAATTGAAAAAGCCCCCCCAACATTGGCCCATAGACATTGTTCGCCTTCGCTTGCAGTGTCGATTATTGTGCCAGGGGCCGGATTGGCCATACCGGAACTTCCGATTTTCGTCCAACCGGTCGGAGTTGTGCCATCATTTATACCGTCAGCTATTACAGGATGCTCAAAACTGGCATTGACAATTTTAGCCACACTATAAGGCATCTTGGTAATCGTAACCGTTGGAGTTGCAGTGTCGCCACCTGTGATCGTAACATTATCGGCAGGATCGGCAACCCATTCAATGGTCGTCGGCGATTCATCACCATTTGTAATAGTCGCAACCAATGGTACACTTTCGCCTGACCAGGTCATCTGGTCGCCGGTAATGCTTTCTATAACAGGAGCCGGATCACCTACTACATCAAATGTCCACAAAGGACCTTTGACTACATTCGGGTCTCCTGTGTTGTAGTCAACGATTGCCGGATCGCCATAAAGATACGAATTCACCTGCCAGTAGTATGTTCCATTGCCAAGACCTTCTTTCGTCACGGAAGTAACATTCAAACCTGAAACGGGGTCAAGGGTCACAGCAGCAATATCGTAAGCCGGATTCGCCGCGTTCGGTTCCGTACCAAACAAAACTTCAACATACACATCACCTGGATTATCCAGGTCCAGTATAATATTCTCCCAGCTCAATTCCACATCGCCGGGTACAGCCTGAACCCCATCTGCCGGAGAAATCTTTTTCAACCCGCGGAATCTATAGTATGGAAATTCCATGAGTACAGGGTACTTTAGACCTTCAATCATGGTCCATGTATTATCAAAATCCCAACCAACATAAGTGGCCTGTGTCAACATTTCTTTTGTTGTCCGCCCCATGCCTGAGCCGTCGTCGAAAGGGGAAGTACCCGCAATAGTAGTAATATCCATATTATAGTAGCAACTGATGACACCGCCGCCGCCAAGGTCGCGAGCAAAACCGGAGGTGGCGGCAACGTCTCTCCCGGTGAGATCGGCGGTAACATTAACATAACAATTCTCAATTAAGCCACCTCCGTTTGAATTGGCGAAACCGCCAATGCCATTCATCATGTTGCTGTTATTTGATATTGTTACTCCGCTAACATAACAATTCGTAATACTGCCAGTCTCACGATTTAACCCTATCAGCGAGCCGCTATTATTGCCGCCGGTGGCTCCAGTAATGGTTATGCTCCCAC
Source organism: Phycisphaerae bacterium (assembly GCA_021736615.1). The sequence goes on from JAIPFN010000262.1 coordinate 7,314, forward strand.
CTTCAAGGAAACACTTATCGACAATACCCTTGGAATCACTGATCAAGACTCCAATGTAATTCGGAGATTCACCATCAGATGTAATATTAACGTTTGTCATACCAACATTTTTTACCACACTACCGGCTACCGTGCGGCCGAAAATGCCACAGGCTCTGGTACCTACAACAGTTCTGGTTAGGCCATCAATTATGTGAAAGGCACCGTCAAAAGTACCGGTGAATTCCATAATGCTTGTAAATGTCCCGGTAAGAACGATATCATTGCCTAACACGTAATCGCCTGCCACATCATTGGCGATAGCCTGAAGCTCCGCTTGATTAGTAATCACAGTCACTGCAGAACTACTACCTGCCATAAACAGCAAAACTAACGCTAACAACATAATTGCTTTCTTTCTCATCTTTTGTACCCCTTAAAAAAAAATAAAATTAGCGATTAGCAAAAAGCTAAGAGCAGTTAAAATACAATTTTCTGGCTTTTGTTTATTTTTGTGGATTCAAGCGAATTTGTTTAGCCTTGCCTCGTTGCATTATTCGGAGAGATTGCGGTGTACACCGCCTTTTGTGAGTTTCGGGTTTTTATTTGGGGATTCTTACCGTGTGCGTAGGGAGATAACGTGGTTCTACCAGTGGTAGCAGTTCGCGAAACCATCAAAAATTGATGCCTGCTCATTCTTTCCAAAACACCACTCCAACAAACTCTTATTCGTCAACTCAAAAAAAATCCCTAAATCTACACCGCCAGTATAACACTTTAGACAGCATTTATCAAGAATAAATTTCTGTATTTTGATAAAAACTTAACAAAAAAAACTCGCCTTTGTCCGGCATCTCTAGGCCCCAAAACAATATCGCCCGCCTGAGACTTACCCCAGGCGGGCGATACAAAATAACTGTATTCAAGTACCGGTAACTACTCTTCTATCTTGCAACCGGTCCTGTTGACGAATAATCAACAAGCCATACAGCAGCCATACCGGCAAAATCTTCGAGGTCCGTGTTGCAATCCTCGTTAATGTCACCCA
>JAIPFN010000263.1 GCA_021736615.1 Phycisphaerae bacterium
TACTGCCTTCAATTCGTGCACGTCCGGTAGAAGAATCAATTACGCGTAGTCCGGTGCCAGGGTCGATCGTGAAAGCGCGAACCCCTAGTCCTTCCTTGTAGCCGTCTATATGATAACCCTTGTCGCCGGGATCCTTATCGTCGCTGTCATTCTCTTCGGATATATAGAGTATGCCCGCGTTCCAGTCACCGGGACCGGGTGTATCGAGATGGCCTTTGGCTGTGACAGTAAGAAACAGGGGACTGCTTTCGGAACCGGAACCGGCAAGACCGTTTTGCTGGATATATAAGATGCTGCCCTGGCCAGTGACTGTGCTGGTTACAAATCTTCCCGCAAAGTCAGCGTCTACGGACTGTCCGTCTTTGCCGTCATTAATGTCATCGGATCCTAAGCCGAGTGCCTCGCTGGTAAATTTGACCGATACCGGTACAAGCGTACCAAATGCGGTTGTCTGGATGCCGCAAATAACCAGCAACATGAATGTCAATACGCCTGAAACCACAGGTGATTTTTTTGTTTTTTCCATTGCGTCACTCCCAATAAAAAACATCGTTAAACATCTGCACAGCAGGACAAAACTGCGCACACTATTTACTAAAACTTATTTTATATTGTTTGACCTGAGAAGAAGATGAACTGTTAATCGCCTCTTTTTAACAAATATAACAGTCAACTTGAAAAGCATATTTTTGACTGTTTTAGTAACGACTGAAACTGTTAATTACTATAATAATTATACAATATAAAGTGTGTGGAATCAACCGAATTCGAGCGTTTTAAGGGGGTCTCAGGGGCTTTTCAGGCAATCTGGCATAGTGGGGAAGTCCCGTGTGAATTATGGGACAGTTTGCGAAAAATTTGTGTAAAAAGCTAAGATTTTTTAATCGAAATCTGTGGGTAATTCGGGGTTATTTTTGTGTTCGTACATACGTGCAATTTGTCTTGGCAGTGTTCTTGAAACTGAAAGGTCGGGTATCTCGTCAAGGCTGAAGAATTTCACTTCGCTGGTTTCGCTGCTGGTTTTAGCATGGCCTCCGGTTATCTCGCAGATGAAGAACATTTTGTAGATGTTGTACGGATAGGGCGGTGTGTGTCCCTGGCGGTCGCGGTCGTATATGGCCGCAAGTTTTAGTACTTTAACTTCGAACCCGGATTCTTCCCATACTTCGCGTACTACATTTTCAGCAGGTGTCATACCGACATCGCACCAGCCGCCCGGCAGTGTCCATCCGCCGTCTGCGATCTCTTTGACGAGCAGTATCTTATCGTCTTTGAATATAGCTCCACGGCTGTCAACCTTGGGCGTAGGGTAACCGGTATCTTCCTGAAGGATCGCCAAAGCGGTATCCTTGTCGGCGTCGGTATACCCGGCAAGAATCTCGGCGCAAATCTCCTCAATCTCCTCATGACGTTTCAACTCAAAGCCGTCTTTGGCAAAAGTCTTACCCGCCTGGGAAATAGCTTTTAATCTTCTAACAATGTCAAACCAGTCTATACTCATAACGCTCCTGCTATAATATTACAACCAAAAGAAAAGGTCAATTAATTCACCCGCCCATCGCAGAATTGCGGCGGTGCGTCCTGTTTTCTTGTCGGATTTGATGATCGCATTTCCGATCTCGGCGACTCGCGGGTCTCCCTTTATATATTCGGCGATTGCCATAAGATCGCCAATATCTGTCCATACCCCGCCGCATTGGCCGCATTTATCAATGAAGACGTTTGAGTCGGCGGCGTAATTCAAATTCTTCATAACAAGCCCGCAATCCGGACACATTCTAAGTTCTTGCTGTCTGGACCTTTCAACCTTACGAGGTTCTAAAATAGTCGTTGTTTCAGGAGGGTTGACTTCTCCGGCGGCGATCATTTTGTCAACCACTGTTTTAAGATCGGCAGAGTCGAACCATATGCCCTCACAAAGCGGACATATCCCGACGTTACATCCATACAAGTCAACTATACTCAAACTGCCGTCACAAGCCGGGCAATGCATAATAACTCCATTAAACGCCTTACACTTTTCGCCTTTCGCCTTACAGCTTTTCGTTCAGCACTTCCAACCATTTTGTGTAGGCTTGTTTTGTTTGTTCTACTTCGCCTGCTTTTGGTTCTATTGTTTTTGTTTTTTTGAATCCTACGAACGCGTCCTTGAAACTGCTGTAAGTGCCTGCTCCGACGCCTGCACCGCGGGCCGCTCCTTGTGAACCGTCCGTATTATACAGTTCTACTGTCGCCCCTGTGCCGTTTGCGAAAGTGCCTGCGAAGATGTCGCTAAGGAACATATTCGCGTCACCTGCCCGGACAGTGTTTACTTCTACCCCCATGCTTTCAAGTATCTCGAATCCGTAGTTAAGTGCGAATACGATGCCTTCCTGTGCGGCTCGCAGAACGTGTCCGATGTCGTGCGTGTTGAAGTTTATCCCGCTAAAGCATGCTCCGACGTCTTTGTTTTCAAGCGTTCGTTCGGCACCGTTTCCGTATGGCAGTATCGAAAGTCCGTTCGCTCCGATAGGTGCTTTTGACGCCAGGTCGTTCATCTGAGGGTAGTCTTTGCCGGCAACTGTGTTGTGTTTGAGCCAGCTGTTAAGTATCCCCGTCCCGCCGACGCACAGCAACGCTCCATAGCGAGCCGCCTGGTCTGTGTTGTTTACATGCACGAACGTGTTTACACGTGATCTGGGGTCGTAAGTCGCCTTGTCGCCGATTCCGTAGACTACGCCGCTGGTGCCGGCGGTTGCGGCTACTTCGCCGGGTTCGAGGACATTAAGAGAGAATGCGTTGTTCGGCTGGTCTCCGGCGCGGTATGCGATCTTTGTGCCCGCCTTTAGCCCAAGTTTGGCGGCGGCTTGTTTGCTGAGGACGCCCTGATCTCCGAAAGTCGGCACGATGTCAGGCAGGATGTCTTTAGAGAAGCCCAGGTGGTCCATCACGAAGTTGGCAACCTGTTTGCATTTGAAGTCCCACAGTATGCCCTCGGAAAGTCCCGATTGCGTCGTGCAGATGTCGCCGGTCATCTTCATCGCCAGGTAATCGCCCGGCAGCATGATCTTGTCGATCTTATCGAAAAGGTGCGGTTCGTTTTCCTTGACCCATGCAAGCTTTGTCGCGGTGAAATTGCCCGGGTAGTTTAGCAGGTGCTCAAGGCAGTGTTCGCCGCCAAGTGCCGCAGTCGCTTTTTCGCCGTATGGTACGGCCCGGCTGTCACACCAGATAATAGAAGGCCGTAAAACCTCTTTGTTCTTATCGACGCAAACAAGCCCGTGCATCTGGTAGGTGATCCCGATAGCGGCAATATCGGCGGTATCAATATCCGTGGCGGCAAGCATCTCTGCTGTCGCAAGTTTAATATTATCCCACCACCACTGCGGGTCCTGCTCGGCCCAACCGGCCTGTTTGGCAATTATCTCCATCTCTTTCTTAGGAGAGGTCGCAGAAGCGACTACAACCCCCGTCTCGGCGTCCATAAGAGTAGCTTTAATAGAAGAAGTCCCGGAATCGTAACCAATCAAATACATTGCAAAATCCTTAAAAGTAGGGCGGGTCGTGCCCGCCATCGTTGTTATTTACAATGTATTTTTACCATTTTATGTCGCATCCCACAAGGGTTTTTCAAGGAAATCTGCGAGTATTTGAGCTTCTTTACGTATTGTTTCTCGACAGTTGTTATTTATTACATTAATCCGCTCAGTATTTTTCAAAACAAGATTAATTTCGTAGCATCTTTCCTCGCTCTCGTAGTCATCGTTCTGACTTCTAACCGAATTAGATATTATTTGTAGAGCGTAAACTGTTTCCAGTTCGCAACAGATTTCGATGGACTCTATGTTAATTGATTCATTTGGTGCGGTTCTTCCTTTCCAAAAATAACCGCACTGTTTGTCAAAAACAATGGGTTTTGTGATGAGATGGCAAAGAAAACAGCCAAAAACAGCAAATAAAATTCCGCAAAGAAGCACTGCAAAATCTCCGAATGTCAGATTAGACGCTCCTTTGGCATGTAATATATTTGTAAACCAGATAGATGTTACAATGCTGGGAATGAAAAAAGCCAGGAAGAATAATATAGCCAATACGGTAGGCTTGAATTCTAATCTGTTCAGGTTGACCTTTTTGAGATTGTGAGTACGGAAGTTTGCTCCGTGTTTTGAAATCATGAACCATTTGGTTTTAGGAACAATGGGGTCGTTAAACCTTGAAGTAATGGATGTTTCCCTCTCAAGCGAGAGTTTTTTTAGTTTATCAAGAAACTTTCTAAACATAAACACCATCAGGCCAGTCTCTTAGCGGTTAATTCTTTTATAATCAATCATAAATAATCAATCATAAATTTCAAAACCCCATGTTGTTAAGTTTTGTTGCCGCGGAGTTGTATTTGAGCTGTAGTTCCCTTATCGTTTTTCCTTCCGGCAATGCCGCGGGGTATTGTTTTGCGATTTTTGCCGCCCTTGAGTAGTATACAAGAAGATCGTCTAGTATATACGCCAGTTCCGTCGCCAGACTCTGCTGCTGCAGCAAATAGGGGTTGACGTACGACTCGGTTACTTCCAGTTCGAGATTTGCCAGTTCCTCCCTGGTCAGATTGCCGTTCTTGCGATAGTCTTCGGCACTTCGGCGTAAGACTCTCTTATTTTCATTGTTGCGCGTTAGCCGGCTTTCGTAGGCTTTTCTTTCCAGGCGTCTTAACCGTTCATCTTCTCTTGAAGGGGCGTTTTTCAGTGCCGCCGAAGACACTTCTTTCATATTCTTTTCGATCTCTTCTGCCTGGCCTTCCAACTCTTCCATCCCGGCGAAATACTTTAACAATTGAACCTTGCTCTGGGCGAATTTTCGCACCTGGGCTGTGATTCTGTTTGTGTCAATAACTTTTAATCCATCGGCCTTAAGATCCTTTATGACTTCATCGCGTGAAGAAGCGATTGCGTCGGCCATTTTGGTATAGATGGCGTCCTTTGCCGAAAGGGTTATCGCGTATGCACTTTGCTGTGTTTTATCGCTGTCATTGTCTTTGGAACTTTTCTCGTCCGTGCGGGTTGTCGATACTGTTGACCATGTTCTGACAATAGCAGCTGAGCCTTTATCGCCTTTGTGGACGATATTCCGCGAACCCTGTTCGTCGGTAACGACTTCGACGACCTCAACATTACGGTCGACCAAAGCCATTGCCATCGCGGCGGGACGGTTATTCTTTTCGGCAAACGTCGATAGGTAAGCTCCGAATGAACCAATGCTTTTCGGGGTAAAAGTATCCTGCCACTCAGTGGGGCCCTCCTGGCGTATTGTCGTATCGATCGGTGGAGCTATTGTTCCTATTTGAGCATTCGGGGTGATATAAATTTTGTCGCAGGCAAGGGCGATACCGGCCGCTGCCGAGAATGCACCGCCGTATTTTTTGCCCGTAATAAACGCGATGATCGGGCAATTGTAACTTTTTCTGATCGAGTCGCAGACCTGTTTCATGCATGCGCCGCGTCCGCCCGGAGAGTCGATTTCGAGTATGATGCACCGGGGGCCATTGTTAGCTGCTTCTTCGATGGTCTTGGCCAGCGTGAGAGATACGGTATCGGAAAGGATGATGTTCTGATCGTCGATGCCGATGACGACCAGGTTTTCCTTGCGGCCCTTAGCGTCATAAGTAATGTCATATTCGTCGATGAGCACGGTTTTGCCGAAAAACTTGCCGTCCTTCTCTTCGTAGATGCGAGTTTTTTTGCCAAGGGTACTGTTAGTCGGATACCCGTAGAAAGTTTCTCCGCTTTGGCGGTGCTTAAAAACATCGCCGCTGCAAAAAGACGAAAGCAAAATTACTACGATTGAGGCACTTCTAATATATTTGATCATAAAAAACTCCTTAATAGACGTCTTTTCTTATATACGGCATTATACACTAAAAGGCTTAAAAAAAACAGTAGAAGACTAATGGCAGAGAGCGAAATATCAAAAAATTAGCGAATGACGAAATTTTTTTGAAAGTCCAGGCAAAATAGGCATCTTGGGGTACTTGGGCGGTGATTTGGTTTTCGGGGGTGCGTTTGTCGATAATTTTAGCGGTTTTCGGTACTCTCATGGCTTAATAGTAAGGTTAAAAAAAGTACTATATCTTAAAATAAGTTGCAAATATAACGTTTCTGGCGGCTGGCGAAGTTTTTTTACCACATTGGAATAATTTTTTGCCTGATTCCTTTAATATAGTCGTTTAGACCACATTTTCAACAGTTTTTACGGGTCGTTTTGGACGATAGTATAAAACATTTAATTTTTACGCATATTCCTTGTTTATTTCTTATATTTTAATTGTAAGTGTAGATTGCAAGAGGTGTATATAAATCTAGCTACTATGGAGTTGTTTTATTGAGTTCATTTAGCGATATTACTAATGTTACTTTAGCAGGATCAGCGGCAGCTAAGGATGTCATCAAACCGGTTGGTCCGAATGCCAAGGGTACTGGTGTTACTGCAGATCCGGCTGTTTCCGATGGTCTTGCTTACAGCAGCGGCATTCGCTCTGCGCAGGCTTCATTGATTACTAAACTGAAGCAGGTTAACCGGGCAATAAATGTTATTCAGTCGCTCGAGGGGGAAAGTTCTGCGCTTAACAACATGCTCGAAAAGATCGAGGCTATGATCAAGCAGGGCGGCGAAAGCCTAATTGAAGATGAAAATAACCCTGCCAGGATGTCACTGAAAGGACTCGTTGAGGCTTTGATGAAAGGGATCAATGCTCCCGTCTATGCCGATGTTTCAAACTATGCCGATAAACAGCAGGTTTTGGCATATATTGGCAAGGGCTTTTCGATAGATGTGCTGGAGGGCGGAATAGTTTTTGATATTAGTAAGATGTTGGAAGACGTTTACAAGCGAAATGAAGAGCAGGAAAGGCAGGATGGAAAGCGAGAGGATTATCGCAGGGCGATGGGCCTTGTAAAGGGAACACTGGAATCTCTGATGGAGTCGGTCAGTGCCGATGTAAATAAGGCGGCGGGGCTTACATACATCCTTAAGGACATTAAAGAAGCGCGTTGCCTTTCGACGAACATGATAGAAAAAATACGCCAGGAGTCTTCAATGCTGTCGAGGAGCTACGGTGACATCGATCCAAAGTCTGCAATGAAACTTCTAATTTCTTAGCCGCAGGGTTCTTGCGAGCTGATTTTGTATAGTATTTTGAAGGCGTATTTTTGTAAAAGCCCGCTTTTTTACTTGCATTTTGCGATAAATGACATAAAATTGTCATTATGACTTATCTTGCAGTTCCAATTTCCGCCAGAACGGTCTCTGAGGCGTGCGACCAGATCAAACAGGCAGAATCAGCCGGTGCTGAAATGCTTGAACTTCGGGTCGATTATATTGACGGTGTCACGACCGCCGACCTTGACCAATTGCTTGCACTTGCCGCAGAGTCGTCCTTGCCCGTTATCGTTACCTGCCGCGATTCCTCCGAGGGCGGTTCGGGCGATCTTTCTTCTGATTTGAGGGTTTCGATACTCGTCGAGGCCATAAAAAAAGGTGCCGATTTTGTCGATTGCGAGTACGTCAATTACCGTAATCCAGATGTGCGGAAGTGCATTGACGAGGCGCTCGCCGAATCTTCCAAAACACGTCTTATTCTCTCGGCTCATGATTTTAACGGGCCTTTTCCTGGTCTTTCCGCACTTTACGATGAGATTTACGCCCTTTGCCCGCAGGCAGTTGTTAAACTTGTTTACAGGGCTAATCATATCAACGAATGTTTTGTGGCGATTGATCTGCTCAAAAAGAAAAAAGGCGACGCCATCGTTCTTTGCATGGGCGAAGATGGTTTGATCACCAGGGTACTGGCAAAGAAATACGGTTCGCTGGTTACGTTCGGCTGCCTTAGCGATAAGGCTTCGACCGCTCCGGGGCAGCTTGGTGTAAAAGAGCTTAAGGAACTTTACCGCTGGGACCATATCGACGCAGATACAAAAGTCTATGGCGTTATCGGATGTCCCGTCGGGCATTCGCTAAGTCCGGCGATCTTTAACGCATGTTTTGACGAGCAGGGCGTAAATGCCGTTTACCTTCCCATACTTGTCAAAGGCGAAAAAGGGTTATTTAACGAATTTATAGGTAATATCGAGAGCCGTCAAACCGGTTTTTCGGGCTTTAGCGTTACGATACCGCATAAGGCAAACGCTCTTGATTATGTCGAACAGTCCGGCGACCAGCTCGAACCGTTGGCGGCGACCATCGGTGCGGTCAATACTCTTAAGATCGGCTTTGGCGGGCTTTTAAGCGGGTTTAATACCGATTACGCCGGTGCGATGAACGCATTGCTTGCCGCGATGG
>JAIPFN010000264.1 GCA_021736615.1 Phycisphaerae bacterium
ACCAAAAACAAGCGGCGAAACCTGCAAACTCCTGCCCTGATCGACGGTCAGATCACCCTGCCCGAAATGAACACCTCCGGCGTTGCTAAGTGCAGCTATATCCACACGGTCGTTAACAATGCTCAACACACCTGCGTCCGAACATAAAGCAGTAACGGCTTTAGAAATCGCAAGCCCGTCACAATCGTCAAGACCTTTGGCCCGTACCTGAATACAATCAGCACCACCGCTGATGCATTTTGAAGCAAGCTCTGAAATCTTTGTAATGCTGTCACCCGGCCTGACTGTTATTAGCACATAGAGGCGTACATTCTTATACTTCCGTCGGGCGTTTGCGGCCAGGGATGCGTCTTTTTCCAGCGTATAAGCCTCAAATCGCAAATTCTCAATAGCAACAGCAACAACAGGATCAATTGTCTGTGTAACCTCTGCAAGAACACGGAGGGCCTCGGTAAGACGTTTACACGCGGCAACAAAACAATCCTTTATATCTCCCCGTTTGTGCTGAGCATCAATGACAAGCCCCCTGCCGACATCTGTCCTGGAATCCCTGTTTGCCAAAAGCACATCAGCATCCAGTTTGCCGATAGCGGCGCACAACTGGTGGCGAATCGCCTTTGCCCGCGAGCTAAGAAGTTTGGAGTTAAGCGAAAACCTGCAAAACTCCTCGATCATACGAACAGCTTCGCGGCCGCGATTAAAATTCACATCAATAATTCGATATATGCTTCGGTCCATAGACACCAAGTATAAATGATTATCAAGGAAAGTCTAATGATAAAATCCGCCTATCGCGATCAGCGCAAAAAAAGGGAGCCCGACTCATTTAAGCCTGGCTCCTTCAACACCCTTGCAACGCTGGATCAACAGCTTTGACTCCGAACAAGACACTTTCACCTTCCTCAAGCTTAAATGTGCCTTGATTTAGTCGTATTCCATACATAAGAGCAAGTAGCGTGCCACAAAACCTGCGAATACGCCTGATCCCCCAAGAAATCGCTAAGCTATTTATTAACAAAGTCTTATAATGCTATCCATGCAGCCGTCAACCCAAAAAATATCTACTCATAAATTGCCATGTTGTTTTTTTGCAACATAAGAATCCTCTGTTTAATACAATTCTACCGTAAACTTGAACAATCACCTTGATTATCGGGCAATAGCCTGCTTGCAGCCGATCCGCCGCCTATGTGTTGAGAAAAATCAACAATAAACGGAAATGTATAGCAAATTCAACGCTATGACTTGATAATCAACGCCGATGTATATATCATTAGCAATAATAATATTTATTCGAATACTAACAATTAATAAGGGAGTAACCTTGGATTTTCTTGAACTTGCGGCAAAACGGCAAAGCGTACGCGGATACATGGACAAACCTGTCGAGCATGAAAAGATCGAAAGATGTCTTCAAGCGGCCCGGCTGGCGCCATCGGCATGCAACAGTCAACCGTGGAAATTCATTGTAATCGATAACGAAGAGCTGAAAAACAAAGTCGCCTCGGCGACCTGCAGCAATCTGGTCTCAATTAATAGTTTTTCCGCCCAGGCCCCCGTACTGGTTCTGGTAATATCTGAAAAGCAAAAACTGAGTGCGAAACTTGGAAGCATTATAAAAAACCGGCAACTGAAAATGATCGACATAGGAATCGCCGCAGAACACTTCTGCCTCCAGGCCACCGAAGAGGGGATCGGAACATGCATGATGGGATGGTTCGCCGAAAGCAAAGTCAACAAACTTCTGCAAATTCCAAAAAACAAAAGAGTAGAGTTGGTAATCAGTGTCGGCTATCCAGACTCAGAACAAATCCGCCCAAAAAGCAGAAAACCAATCGACAAAATCCGAACCTTCAACAAATACTAAAAAAACAGCAGACAACCCGAAAACCGTCTGTCAACGTATTATTTGCATTCTAAAATAGACACAATAGCAATTTAAAAAGCCTACAGTTTTCGGTCTGGAGGCTATTTTTAGTTAATCAAATTTTATTGTCTGTAAAACACTACGGAACTAAACTAAGCGCTATTGAAAACTCTAATCAAGATTAGTAAGCCCTTCAGAAAAGGCAAACTTCACCAACTCGGGAACACTGTCTATACCAAGCTTTTTCAAAATATTACGACGGTTCGCATCAACTGTCTTAGTACTGCGGCTAACGAGTTCTGCGATATCTTTGATAGACTTGCCTTCGGAAATGTGTTTGACTATCTCACGCTCACGAGTATTCAATACCGAAAGACTCGCCGCCTTATCCGTCTGAAGTCTACCTGCCCAGTCGATTGCGATAATCTCTTTTACACGGCTGCAGAAATGACGCTTATTCTCATGGATCGCGATAATCGCATCGACCAATTCGGTATAAACTGACTCCTTAAGCATTACACCCTGTGCACCGGCACTTATAGCCTGGTCGATTATATGCTTAAGAAGATCCGCCGATATTACAAGAACCTTGGTTTGGGGGAAATCTTCGCAAATCTGACGTGTAAGAACAATCCCGTTTTCGTCTGGAAGTTTAACATCCAGTACCACCACGTCAGGTAAAAGCTCGGTAACAAGCTTCATGCCCGCAGCACCTGTAGGCGCTTCACCTACAACTTCAACTTCCCTTGAACGCTTGATTAAAATTTTAATGCCGGAACGCAAAAGCTCATGATCGTCGACAACTAGAACTCTAATTTTCCCATCATGCATACAGGTTTTCCCAACTTTAGATCATAGCAAATCGATATCCATAACTCATCATTGACATAATAATGCAATTTATGCCTGTGGCAAGAACATTTATTGCAACTTTTCTCAATATTTGAAAAAAATCTGAAAATATCCCAAAATACCAGCTCACCGATTCAGTCAAATCTAGAATTCAAGGCTTGTTAGACCTTCGCGAATGGCAAACTTGGTAAGTTCAGCCATGCTGGATATCCCAAGTTTATTCATAGTCTCACGACGTCTGGCATCTGTCGTCTTAACACTGACATGTAAAAGCTTGGCAGCCTCTTTCGCTGAGATTCCCTCGGCAAGGAGCTGAAGCAATTCACGCTCTTTCGCCGTTAGAATATCAAGCGGAGAACCGCTGACAAACGTTTTGCTGTTCTGCTTATAATCCTCGATCACAAGGCTAGCCGCTTTCGGACAAAGATAATTATCACCGGCTGCTACCGCGAAAATCGCACGAACCAGTTCTTCGCTTGCGCTGTCCTTGAGGATGTACCCGGAAACGCCAATCTTAAGCATTTCGGTTATAAAACGCTTGTTGGAATACGCAGAAAGAGCCAGAACCTTAACTTCGCTGTTCTCTACCAGTATCTGCCTTGCAGCCTCAATACCGTTAAGACCGGGCATACTGACATCCATCAAAACAATATCGGGCTTTAACTGGCCGACTATAGTTACCGCTTTGCGGCCGTCTTCCGCCTCACCGACAAGTTCCAGTTCCGCCTGCTGATCGATCAATAAACGAAGACCTTCGCGAAGCACACCGTGATCATCCACTACTACTACTTTAATTGCCATAGATTCCACTTTCCTAGTCAACCTCACCTTTTTTCAAAGGCGCCTTTAAAATTACCTTACTTCCGGCCCCAGGATTTGAAACTATCTCAAGACTTCCCTTGAAATAACTAAGCCTCTCCCTAATACTAAAAAGCCCGAAACCGGAATCCTTACTTATCAATGAAAGACGTTCTCCGGCATCAAAACCTATGCCATCGTCTTCCACTATAATTACAATTATATCATCTTCTCTGGAAACATCAACCCTAACATTTTTAGCTTTTGCGTGCTTTTTAATGTTTACCAATAATTCCCGGACCGATTCAAACAAAAATGATCGCAAATCACGACCCAATTAGTGTAATACTGTCAATTTTCAATAGCCGGCTCATGACTTATAAACTGCGTAGCAAGTGACCAATCGCCAAAAATGGGTGCCTCAGGGCCATTTTTGGCCCGGAATAACGCATCACCTTACGGATTTTCTCACGCTTTTCAGGTTTATAGCAATGGACGGTGCATTTCGAGCAAACCGGCTTTTCTGTACCGAATTTGCACCTGTCAAGCCGTGCAAACGCATAATCCAGCAATTGACGGCAATCGTCACAAAGATCCTTGCCGCCCGGCTGGTGGTGTCCGGAACAATAAATGCGAACCATCGCCTGTAAAGTTTTCTTCTCACCGGCAAGATCGTCTATTTTATTACCCATAGCTTATCGTTTTTGAGCGAAGCGAAATCCCGACTTCACGTCGGTGCTAATCAGCAAGCTCTCTTATCCATATAATTCTGTAATCAACCTCGTTACCGTGGTTTTGAATTTGCAGCGGCAGTTTGTCGGGGTGGGCTTTGTAGGGTGTTGCGCAATGCGGACCTTTCCAGCCGGTTCCGCCGTGTAGTATTGTATGGTCCTGGATCAGTACTCCGTTGTGTATAACGGTAAACGTTGCTTTTTTGACAACTTTGCCGGCCTTATCAAAGACGGGACGATGGAAGATAATATCATAGCTCTGCCACTGACCCGGTTTTCGACACACGTTAACGAGCGGTTTATTGCGTCCGTACAATGCCCCGGCCTGGCCGTCCGCATAGGTCGGATTATCATATATCGCGTTGCCCTTCTCATCGAGATCAGCAGATTTCTGGTAGCTGTCAAGAACCTGTACTTCGTATGTGCCCATCAGAAAGACTCCGCTGTTTCCTCTGCCCTGGCCTCCGCTTTCGACCTTTGCCGGGGTAGCGAACTCGACGTGAAGCTGACACGAGCCGAATTTTTGCTTTGTACGGACATCGCCGGCTTTTTTGACAGGATGCATTATGCCGTCTTTACAGAGCCATTTGGTCTTTCGATCACTGACATGTTCCCAGTTGCTGTTAAACGATTCTTCAGTTCCGTCGAAAAGAGCGATCGCGTCTGAAGGAGGCGTTCCGGGCGCATCGCCAAGAGGATAGGTTCCGGCCCTTATGACATGCGGGAGGGGTGCTTTGGCAGGGTCTGTTTCATGAACCATGACCCCGTCGATAGTCATATAATAGACGGGTTTGCCGTCGACAGTCTCGCTCCATTCCTTGATTACGGGTTCGTCGGTTTTCATCGTGGCACATCCGGCAACGATAACGGCGATAACAATCAGTACAGCGATCAGATTCTTCATCAATTTTCCCTTAAAAAAATAGACTTAATTCATATTTGCATGACATTATACCGAATTATTGACAAAATGAAAAGCTAAAAACCCCGGCAGTAGCCGGGAAAAAATGTTGTAAACTGGAAAGGATATTGTAAAATCTAGTATCTGAAATCAGTAATCTGAAACCCAACAGGAGCCAAACCATGAAATTACGAAAAATCGCAACAGCGGCAATCATAACAGTAACCGCAATAATGCTAACCGGCTGCCAGGACGAGCTTAAGCAGCAGCTTACGGACTGTCAGGACAATAACACCAGGCTCGAATCGTCGCTTAAAACGCAGCAGGAGGAGGTTGAAAAATTAAAGAAAATGGATGAAACCTTCGGCTTTACATTGATACAGGCCATACAAAAGAATGAAGCTTTGCAAAAGGAAAACGAACAGCTCAAGAAAGACATCACCAATCTAAAGGCAAAAATGGTCATTGAAGAAAAGACAAAGGATTTGACCCCAGCCGAAAAAGAGAGAATCAAGAAGGAGGGTCTCCAGAGATTATTTGAACTGCAAAGAAAATCGGCGGAAAAAATGAGGCTGGAAAAGTTGAAGAAGGAAGGCAAGAAGTAGTCTTATGAGTCGGAGTTGGGTGATACCATGGATTCAAGACGGCAATAGCCGTTAAGTGCACCATTCAGTACCGGCCCTCAGCTTACAAGGTTTAATATGTCCATTACTTCCTGTATCTTATGGGAATTATCTGGCTGTGTTGCGGTTAACTTTCCTTTCAACAGGATTGCCTATGTGCAAATTTGGCGTTACTTGATTGATTCATGGTACGGTTTGGATTTCTTAAATAAACTCAGGTGTTTTTGGAAATTTTCAATTAAATTCTGCTGTTTTGACAAATTTGCGATTTCAATCGCTCTTTTCTCCATCTCAACAGCCTTACTAAAATCCCCGTTCGCGGCATACGCAATAGCCAAAGTATCTATATAATTCGCTTTTTTATATTGTGTCAATTCACATGCTTTTAGTGCATGTTTAACAGCCTTTGATGGATCAAATGAATTTCTGCCATTATATACAGCCCGCAACCAGGCTAGATTGTTCAACACCTCTGATCGCTGAGGCTTAAGCGTGAGAGCGTGGTCAAAGTGCAAGATAGCATCTTCTATTTTATTCTGCTGTATCGCAAGAATTGCAAGCTTGAACGGCGAGGAGCTTTCGATTTTAGCAGATTTCTTGGAGATCGCATTAAGGTTTTCCCGCGCCAATTTGCTGTATGGCATGTAGAGTACAGCTTTTTTAGCGGCATCGAGAGCATTTCCATGGACATTTTTTCGCTGTAGAACCCATGAACTAGCCAGCCAGACGGCTCCGAAATCGGGCGATTTTCGAAGTTCTGCTTCTAATTTTGGCAGGACAGCATTTGGAGGCGATTTTTCAATAGCCTCCTTTAGATCATTCAGCCCTTTATCCAGCCACTCGACTAGTTCCTGTTTGTCTGGGGCAAACTGTAACGCTTTAGAGATGCTTCGCAATATTAGGAAAGAATCTTTAGTGAAAGCCGCATCCAAAATATGACTAGCTGCTTGGTATGATGTCTTTTGTTTGCTAAGCCAAAGTTGACGTGTCTCATCTGATACTCCGGACCAATCAATATGATTTAAGATTGAGTCACCGCGTACAGTTTTAACAAACTGCTCTGCAAGCCCCCCTCTGAACAAATCCTGCTTACTCTTGGCGGTATAACTAAATTCTACGAAAGGCAAATAGTCACTGTTAACATTGTATCCTTTGAGGTATCGGAGAATGTCATTTTCGTCACCTATATAACATGTCATCACGTCCAGATCGTTTTGCCAATTCAGAAATGAGACGCTGCCTCGAATGTTTTCGTCCTTTAGCTGCTTAGCAATATGCTTCAAAGAAAAACTCTGCTCATCCTCTGAGCCAACAATGTAAAAGAAACTAAATGCCTTCGTCGTTGGAAACCAGATGGTCGTGTGTCTAAAGGTTTCCACAAAAGTACCAAGGATGCTGTCAAAACATGGCACTGGTATCCCAGAAAGATGGAGTTTGGTGATGAAAAGTCCTCCGGGATTTAAATGGTTCAGAGCATTCTGGAAATGTTCCTTACCGAACATTGGCGCACTTCCGGGATACGTAGGAACATCTGCTCCATTAATAATGATGTCATATTTTTTGTCTGTCAAGTAAAGATAGTTTTTGCCATCCATATATATCATATTGACTTTTTCATTCAGTTTGTCGCCGAGATTAATGTGGCTGAAATAATCCAACGCAACATCTACAACTTCCGGGGCGATTTCCACACAATCAATCCTTTCAAAGTTATGCCGTGACAAACAGGCGGTAGTTTCACCCGAACCGAAACCTACAGAAAGCACTTCTTTTGCGTTTATATTTAAAAATGGGCCTAAATGACCCAACATTTTCTGTGCCACGCGGTGGCCCCCATCCCCAGCAATATTAACTCCATCTGAAGTCAACGCAAGAGTTCCATCTTCCTTTCTGTTTACAGCTACAGTCGTTGTAAGCCCTTCTCTTACAGCTAAGGTGTTAATATCCGGGCGACTTACTATTTTTTGTTCGAATATCCCCAACGGAATCATTATCGCAGCTATTGTTAAAGTTATTGCAGTCGCCATAAAAGCAACACGAGTGCGTATCCTTATTTTGACAGCGAAAGCTTGTAGCATTAGAGCGCCAAGCCATACGCCAATGATTCCTAATATAGTAATTGAAAGCTGTGCTCCGTTCTTAGGAATCAGCAAAAATCCTGTAACTATTCCGCCCAGAACGGCACCAATGGTATTTGCCCCATATACAATTCCAGTTGTCTGTCCTACTTTATGGTGATACTTGCTCCATGCCTGCAGTGCAAGCGGAAAGCCGATACCCATAGCTATAGATGGCAGAAGGAATAGGAAGATGCTGTAATATAAAGGCGGCACCAAAGACTGAACTGCCGGCACTTCCAACATATTTCCAAATACCCTGTCGTTGATACCCGGGGCTAACTGGAAACACCACGTACTCAGCCATGGAAAGTAAATAATTCCGAATAACCCGAGACATGTCATACTTATGCCAAATCCCATCGCGGGGTTTTCCAGTCGTTTT
>JAIPFN010000265.1 GCA_021736615.1 Phycisphaerae bacterium
GGGCATCCGATGATAATGGCAATTGCGTTTTGACCTCTGCCGCAAATCCACCCGACCTTTACTATGGCGAGTATTCGGACGGAATACTGACCGTCGAGCGAGCCCAAAAAGACGGGGAGGACTTTTCGATTCGCTCAAAAAAAACAGTAGGTTTTCCTAATTTCATCAAATTGGCCAGTGGAGCTTTGTTATTGTCTGAGTATGGAGAATTCGGCAGGTATATTTACAGGTCGGATGACAAAGGACATACCTGGACACGGGTGTATGATTCTGGAAGTGAGCAGATGAACCACTATCATACTTTTGGTCAATTACTTGAAACAGGAAGGATCGTTGCTTTTGCAGGTGACGAATATTTCGCGAAGGTTTTTTATAGTGACGACGATGGTCTGTCGTGGTCTCTTCTAGTGAAAGGTGAAAAAGCACAACCCATTACTGTTACAGATATAGGGCATCCCACTAAATTGTTATGTGGTGATGATACAAATCTTGCTATGTCACTATTTGATTTGTATACCTTAGAAACCACCCCACTATTTTTTGATGTTGATGAACGAATAAACAAGGGTTTTGTGTGGACGTTTACAAAAAATAATGGAACGATTTACGCAAGCAGTTTCGATGGGTCATCGAATCCAACTGAAGCAGTGCCTGTTATCTATGCTACTGATGATCTGGTTAACTGGAGCGTTATTTATAGGCTTTCAACTGCTAATTCCAGAGGTGCCACACGTCTGGAATTCTTCAATGACGCCTTGCATGGATGGGAAAGCACTGGTTTGGCTCATATAAATATTACTCCTCCCCCGATCGGAAACAGGACAGGCGTATCTGTTGAGCAAACCGTTTCAAATGAGATTCCCAACGAAGACAGATCGTCTTATGAGGATATGAACTGGGCTTCGTATGTAAGTGCGCCAGGTGCAGCATTATCGCAGATCGATCTGGATACGGAAGGTATCGACTTCATACCGCATGGGGATAAAGCCATAAGGGTTATTAGAGAGAGAATGATACAGACATTCTATCCCATATACAGTGGAGGTTCTTACGGAGTTCCAATATCAGACGGTGAGATTAGATCAGGGTCAATTATGCTAGGTGTTCCAGCAGATGGAAGTCAAACCGCCTTCACACTGAGATACTCAAAGTACAATGGGGCTGAATCTAGTGGTAGTTCGGACGCAGGGGGCTTGATAAATGTGATCGTACAACCAGGTGAATGGCGAAATGTCAGCCTGCCGCCTGTTGCTGTTGACTCTAATGATTTAGCATTAGGTTTATCTGTGTTTGCAGCAGTCAATAATGGAAAGATTGATGTGCTGTTTGATTGTGCTCAAATCACTGCCGATGGGCAGCAGCCATCCTCATGGCAGGTTGGTGGGACTCCAAGAGCATCGGCTGCATATGATCTTAATTGGCAGACACAGGAAAAAGCAACGCACATCTTTTCGTTTTGTCCATTCGCTAAGTCGCTGGATTATGATGCTTATGGTAATAGGCAATGGTACATAAGGTCATGGCGGGTCAGTAGTACAATTTTCGCGAACTTGTATTACGATGGTAATGACCAGAAATTTAAGCTGCATGTGGTTAATGGAGAAATAATTGAAACTTTAAGCACATCGGCAGTGGCATTCAAAAAAGGTCAGTCTTTAATATTTGTTGTGCGGTTTGGCGACGAAAATGACGCTAAAGCTCATTTAAGCGTAGGCCATGGCAGAACGGTCGAAACCGTTGACGGATCAACTGATTTCTCTGTGTTTGCCCTTGCCGATATTCTTGTAAAATGGGGCGATGCGGATGCAGCCGGCGGCATGAATGGCAAAATATACGACCACGACTTATCTGGCGTTTTGCCGGCGGACAATATTGTTGACTACGTCGACAGTTTGATAAGCTCCGGCAGGTAAAAGAATGGCCGGGAAATTACTTTCAAAATAGTTTCCGCCTTTTGGCCGAATCCTCAATTCGTAACTTGTAATTAGTAATTCTCAAACTGACCTGTCGGCCAGTTTGAGCTTGTTACTTGTTACCGATTTTCTTTCTCGCCCCCCAGCAGTCCCTCCATTTCCAGAAATCCTTTCTTTCATATCACCATTGCCGATACTGATTTGCTTTTTGCCAGCCAGATAAACAGGTACTTCGCTTTTCTCTTATCTCTCTTGTTTTCTCGTTTTCCTCGGTCGCTAAATAGAGCCTGTCCGAAGCTCGTAAGTTCTTTTGTTGTTTTAGGTTAGCGTAATTTTTTTGATTAAACATGCTGTTTTTGGCTAACAATGAAGAAATAGGTGTGTTATAATTTTGTTGTTAAAGCAAATTATGACCCCGAAAGGAACACACCTATGCCAAGTATATTACCCATCCAAAACACATTTGACAAATCAATTCCTGATAATTTTGGAAATGCCGAATATCGCGCCGAGCGTGACCTTCTTATCGCCATCGACGCCATCATCCATCAGTGCAATCTGGAAGAACCTGTCGTCGCTTATTTCCTGGACGCAGCTTCGGTCAACAAATACATCTCTGTTTTCGCAACCGGCAAATCAGTCCGATTAACCTGTACTGAACGCGATAATGCACGTACCAACGCAGTGCTTGCATTACGCATGTCAATCCTTCGCAAGCATCTGGGATTATCGCTTCGTAAGTTTTCACTAGCCTTATCTCACAGCGATCTCTACAAATGGTTCTGCGGTATCAACCGTTTTTATCTTCCCAAAGTTCCCGGCAAAAGTACTGTCGGTGAATTGGAAAATTCCATTCCGCCATCATTGACTGAAGAAATCGAAAAACGTTTATTATGTGCGACCGACTCTTGCCAGGTGCTTGATGAGCCGCTCGACTTTAGCCGCAGTTATTTTGACTGTACCTGTATTCGTACCAATATTCATTATCCGATAGACTGGGTATTGCTAAGAGATTCCACACTTACGCTGATGAAAGCGACCGCTCGCATTCGCAAGATCGGTCTTGTTCATCGGATGCCCTTCGAGCCATCTGTGTTTATCACTAAGATGAACAAACTTTGCATGGAGATGACATTTACTGCCCGCAGAAAAGATGCCAAAAAGCTTCGTAAAAAGGTTTTACGCAAGATGAAGAATTTGCTCAAACGGGTCAATAACCATACAGAGAGCCATTTAAGACTACTTGAAAGCAAATGGCAAACTGCTGATATTTCACGCGGCCAAGCCGAGCAAATAGCCAAACAGATCACAGATGTCACCAGCCAATTGGCCGCAGTTATCAAACAGGCTCATGAACGAATTATCGGCGAGCGTAAGGTTGACAACAAAGATAAAATCCTGAGCCTTTATGAAAAAGATGTTCATATTGTAGTTCGACGCAAGGCTGGTGCACAAGTCGAATTCGGCAATACACTGTTTCTTGCCGAGCAACAAGATGGATTGATCGTTGACTGGAAACTGTTTAAGCAGCAGGCCCCAGCCGACAGTAAAATGCTTAAAGGCAGCCATCAACGCACTGTCAATCGACTTGGCCATGACGTAACTTTGTTGTCGGGAGATCGTGGATTTGACAGCAAAGCCAATCAGAGATATATGGAAAGCAACGATATTTTTAATGCGGTGTGTCCGCGTAATCCTCAGCAGCTTATTGACCGCCTTAAAGATAATACTTTCAGGGATGCCCAGAGACGGCGTAGCCAGACCGAAGCGAGGATTAGTATTTTGAGCCATTGTTTTTGTGGTGTACCAATGAAGCAGAAAGGGTTTGATCATCGGCAAATTCATATGGGACTCAGTGTCCTGTCACACAATCTGTGGGTGCTGGGGCGATTAAAGATCGCACAAGAGCAAAGGCAGCAAAAGGCTGCCTGACAACGCCAATTTCAACTCATAAAAGCCAATTCAGCGAAGAACGTATGCGCCAAAAACACAAAAAATGGGGGGAAATCAGCATTCGGCGAAAATTATGCCAAATTGATAACCCAATCCGTCAACCGACAGATGGCAAATATGAAAAAATGGAATCTCGGACAGGCTCTAATTAACGCAAACACAACTGTAAAAGCAGCAACCCTCGGCCAATACGAATGGAGCACCCAAAACAAAGCAGACTACACCATAACTCCATAAGCAGAACATCTCCCCACCAGGCATCGGTGGCATGCTGGTGACCGGTGATGATGAGTTAGCCAAAAAGATCGAAGAACTTTGCAATGCCGAAATGGTCCAGCCCTCTGCTAAAGAAGTATTCATGCTCTTTGCCCAGCTTTGTGTCTATAGGACTTTCATCTACCCGCGTACCACTGCGATGGCCCAAAACCTCTTCAGATTCCTAACAAAAAAAGGCCTCGTCGTAGGTTCGTCTACTACTAGTGAACTGAATCTCGAAGTGGCACCCGATTTCTTCAAGGCAATGAGTTCCGTCCAGGCCGCCTCCGGAGTAAGGCAGATGGCAAAGATACAACAAAATATTTCGCACAGAAGAAAGATAACCGCTCTTTACGATCAGCTCTTAAAAGAAAAAGGCTGGCCGACTCTTAAGTATGACCCGTCCGTCATGAACCCGGTTATCCTAAAGTACCCTGTCAGAATAACAGAAAAAAACAAAGCCCTCGAACAAGCCGCAAAAGCCGGCATCGAATTGGGAGACTGGTTCGAATGCCCCCTCCACGCAGCCGAGGCTCCGCTTCAGGCTTACGATTACACTCCCGGCCAATGCCCCGTCGCAGAAAAAGCCTGCGACCAGGTAGTCAACCTGCCGACCCACATGCGGGTCAGCGAAAAGACCGCAAGAAAAACAGTCGACTTCATCACAAAATTCACACAAGCCGACTAACCCCCACCTTTCACCTTACCACTTTTAACCTGTCACTTTCACACTTTCGCACTTTTTACTTGTCACTAACCTACAATTCCTGATGCAGTTGAGCCAGTGCCGTTAGTGAACGTTCTTGTAGATTCAGACTGCCACTTTGTTTTTCCCAATTGTAGACAGTCGCCGAAGAAACGCCCAGTCGCTCCGCAAATTCACTTGCCGAAAGGCCCAGCTTCTTGCGTAATTTCTTTACTGAATTGCCCGTAGGACGCAGGCTTGGAAGTTTGTATAACCTTGGGTATGTATCTGAAGTTTTGGCAGTCTCTATATTTGCTTTTGACCTGAGGACCGTTTTGACTTTTTTCCTGGTTTTTCTTTTAGGCTTTGCTGATTTGACAATAGTATCTTTTACTTTTCTTTCAGAGTCGCCGTTCCGTTTTGATTTCCGTTTTTTCATAGCGGTCAGCTTGCTTTCAGTTTGTTCAACTAGAATTTCAGAATCCATCTCAATGCCGAAAATGTCGGATAATTGATCATCGGCGATAATGCTGCCCCCAGCCGACGTATCGGACATCGGCAATGTAATATCATCCGTAATGAGTTCGTCGGCATTTACTCCTCGCAGTGTAAATAATAATTCCGGCATACTGTCGAGGCGATTGCCGATTCCGTACATAACCGCCGCAACATGCTTGCACATCACGGCCCAGTCAGGACAAGAGCATTTCAGCGAAATCTCTTTCGGCAGCGGCATCAGTCCATTGTTTTGGTCCGTTACGATTGACATAACCTGATCGGATAATCGCCCCTGCAGTAATTCCAGCATTGAACCGATCTTTCCGCAGCAGTGTTGCTTGATCGGCTTCCAAAGTACCGGCTTTAGCGGCTTAATATCTATCTTAACCTTATACAACTCCGAACCGCTGACTATCGCTTCGATCCGCCCCTTCTCAATCTCCAGATGACACACCGAACCATTTCTCACATACCTCATACCTCGCGGAAGTCGATTTGAATAATCCGAGAACGATTCCAGGTGGTCGCACCACGCCTTGCCCCAAAAGCTTTTGGCAATAGTTCTGCCTTCGATCTCGACCGGCTGAATTACCTTTCCCTGCTTACGCAATTTCGCCATCTTTTTCAGAGCCTTTGCTCTTCGCTCAGCCACCGGAACATAAGGACTCCAGCCATAGTCATAACCCATAATACACTTCCTTTACAATTGAGCACGGGTTACATCCAGGCGAACTATCTGCAGCAATTGTTCGTCGGACATTTCCGTTAATTTCAACTCACCATCCGAAGCGAGAATTCCGTCTGCCATTTTCTGCTTTTCGGCGATCATTTCAGCGATCTTTTCTTCGATCGTGCCGTTTGTCACAAACTTGTGCACCAGGACATTTCGCTTCTGACCGATCCTGAATGCCCGGTCCGTAGCCTGGTTTTCAACCGCCGGGTTCCACCAGCGATCAAAATGAATTATATGCGAAGCAGCCGTTAAATTCAATCCCGTTCCGCCGGCTTTTAGCGACAATATAAAAAATGGCGGGCCGTCGTCGGACTGAAACTGCTCTACCATAACTTTTCGTTTTTTAACCGGCACACCGCCGTGCAGGATCAGTCCCGATCTGCCGAAAACTGTTGACAGATAATCCGAAAGCGGGTCGGTGATTTCACGAAATTGTGTGAAAATCAAAACCTTTTCCTGTCGCGAGGCAATTTCCTCGCAGATTTCTTTTAATCGGAGGAACTTGCCGCTGTTTTGGGGGTTATATTCTCCGTCACCGGTCAACTGGCTGGGATGATTGCAAATCTGTTTAAACCTCATCAGGTACTGCAGCACAACTCCCCGACGTGCAATACCGTCGGCGGTATCAAGTGCAGACTCAAGAGCATTGACCGCCTGCCCGTAAAGTTTGATCTGTGTTTTGCTGAGTTTGCAATATGATGAGGTTTCGATCTTTTCGGGAAGATCGGAAATAATTGTCCGGTCGGTCTTTAAACGGCGCAGGATATATGGACTAACCAGCTTGCGTAATGGTCCGAACTGATCAGTTTCCCGTTCTTGCAGACTTTTAATAAATCCCTTAAAAACATTTGCCGACCCAAGCAGACCCGGGTTCAGGAAATCGAACAGCGACCATAAATCTCCCAGCCGATTCTCTACCGGCGTACCAGTCAAAGCTATCCTGGAATTAGCCGACAGCTTTTTAGCCGCTTTGCTTTGACGCGTTGAATGATTCTTGATAGCCTGCGCCTCATCGAGGATCACTAAATTCCAGTTTATTTCACTTAGCCATTCCTGCCGGGTCAGCATCGAATATGTAGTGACTGCAAGGTCTGTTTCTGCAAGTTCTTTTTCAGGTTCCTTGCCTGTTTTCTCAATTGCTTTGCGGTCGTTTTCCGCCGGATGAAGAAATGTCAGTTTTAATGAAGGCGTAAATCGCTCGGCCTCCTGCTTCCAGTTTCCCAGCAGCGATGCCGGTACAACAAGCAAAGAAGGAGACTTTCGTTTTGACCTTGAGTTCTCCCTCAAAGCCGACAATAGTGCCAATACCTGTAATGTCTTGCCCAAACCCATGTCATCTGCCAGGCACGCCCCTAATCTCAATTGAGCCTGAAGATTTAACCATGCAACCCCATGCTCTTGATACGGCCGCAGAGTCGCCTGCACGTATTTGCCGAAATCAAAATCTTTCAGGCTCGCCGGATCACGAAGTTCGCTGAGAATTTGACGCATCGCATCACCCGCCGAAACGTGAACCCAGGGCCTCTCCTGCTCAGTCTTCTTGTCATCCTGTAAATCCGCCGAGGCACCGGCCAGCATTCGCATTCCTTCGATAAAGGATATGTCGCCGTTGCTCGACCCAAGCCGAAGTTTCTCCCAGTGTTCGACAGCCTCCTGCAATTTATCACGGTCCACCTCAACCCACTGCCCCTTAAACCAAACCAGTCCTTCGTCGCCATTAAGCAACTCTCGAAGTTCCTGCTCCGTCATTTCCTCATCGCCCAGCACAAACCCGACATTAAAATCCAGCATCGCATCGGCGCCGAGTTTGGACTTCTTTTTTTCTCCGATAGTTACAGAAACCGTCGGGCGAGGCTTTTTCTTCCACCAGTTCGGCAGACGTACCATCAAACCGGCATCTTCCAGTTCGCCTACGGACTGCAAAAATTTATAAGCCGAATCTGCACTCCAGGCCATTGGCTGATAAATCTGAGCCGAATCCACTAACTGGCTTACCCATGGAATACCGGATGCGGCCTGCTGCACGGGTGAAAGAAGGTTGATCAAAGTCGTGCGGTTTTTCGCTCCCGCATATTGCTCCAATGCTGTTCGCATCGGCAAATGCTTAAGTTTGCCGCTTGAACCGAAACCTGTAGAATATGTAGCCATGAATGCGAAAGGGTAATCCTTGTCGGC
>JAIPFN010000266.1 GCA_021736615.1 Phycisphaerae bacterium
TCTGGAAGGGATGAACAATAAAATCAAGGTTATTAAACGTAAAGCTTATGGCTTTCATGATTCAGAATATTTCACATTAAAAGTAAAACAGGCCTTCGCTGCCTGATAATTTAACCAACTTTATTGGAGTTGAACCTTAATAATAATGTTTTAGGAAAAGTCATATCCAGGTTTCTCATATATACTTTTATAGTATTCACTCTTGCAGTATCTTTGCCTATAATCATTGAACGCGGTGACGTAAGTGTATTTTCAGAAAACGGACCAATCGAATTGATACAGCTGGCTATAATTCTCGCTTCGGTGACTCTGCTATTGCTTGATTGTCGCTTTGAAACATGTGAATTCAAACAATTATTTTTAATTCTTGGAATTTTGCAAGCTTGCGCTGGAATACGCGAGTTGGATCTTTTTTTTGACCGCATTATACCTGTAATTGGATGGAAATTACCTGTTATGCCATGTGTTTTGCTTATAGCCTTGATATGGCACAAAAACAGCAAGCTGATTTTGGCGCAAGCAAAAGAGTTTATTCGAACCCGCAGTTTTGCCTTATTATGGTGTGGTTTTATAATTGCTGTACCTTATTCACAGTTGGTGGGACATGGTAAATTTTTAGAATTATTGATGGGTGACGATTATGTACGGGATTACAAAAGAGTTATAGAGGAATTAGGAGAACTTCTGGGTTATCTTCTTATCATGGTTGGCAGTATTGAAGCCGTTTTACAGAGAAAGGAAGATTAGTATGCAAAAATGGTGGCGAAACAGGCAAACCCATATAAGGATAAACATAAAAAAGACCCGGCTTTTCAGGATATGGGGACACAAACTTTTTGAAAACGTGCTATGGAGAATCGACAAAAAAGGCATTGCAGGCGGTCTAAGTCTCGGTCTGTTTGTAGCTTTTATGCCAACCGTTGGTTTCCAGATGATACTTGCCGCTTTTGGAGCTATCTATTTTAAAGTTAATTTGCCTATCGCATTACTTATGTGCTGGATTACAAATCCGGTGACTGCTATTCTGATTTACACTGCCGAATGGCGATTGGGCAGATATATACTTGAGGACTTTACACCTTTAAAAGAGGCTTTTGACCTTTACAATATTGAAGGCAGGTCATTGAAAGTGATCCTCAATGGAATCTATATTTGGACAGGGGCGATTGTTTTTTCCACTATTAGTGCACTTGCCGCTAATATTCTGATTAGATTAATTTGGAACCTCGGTAGCAAAATCACCAAGAAAAGCCAATCGACTTAGTGCGACTCTTCGCGGTGAAAGTGTCAAAGACATATGCTGTCGATGATTTGACTAACCGCTATGACGATTCCGGTATGGTTAAGATATTTGTAAGCGTTCACAGAGTTTTTTGACAGAATGACAGGATAAAAGATAGGGTTCAATTCTCCAATAGCTGACAAATATTGAGTGAGTAAATTAAAAATTAAAAATTAAAAATTATGTTTTGGTTGTTTTGTTTGATTACGCTTACAATTTCTGTGTGGTTTAACTGGTTTTCAGCCCGGCGCTGGCGGGCGTGTTGCCGAAATGCGTTCTTTACGGTTTTAGTTTATTTTGAGTCGTGCGATAATTATGAAACCGCCTTACGGCGGAAACTAATACATTCTGAGTCCCGGGTCAAGCCCGGGATGACAACATTTTAGAGTCTGTTTTAATTGGGCAACAGCCCCTGGCGCTAAGGGCTGCTGTTTGCCGTTCCGACGTAAGTCCGGGACTTGGCTTCGCTCAGCAGTACAAAGTTGTACATAGGAAAAAGAGTAAGGATTTGCCAATTTTATTGGATGAGATTATGAAATAGAAGATTAAGCTGTGAAATTGAAAGGATTTGTTATGAAAGCATTTGTTACTTTACTCAGCATTATTACGGTGGTTTTTGGGGCCGGCGGTTGTGCTGGTGAGTATCATGTTTCGCCGGCGGGTGACGATGGGAATCCGGGTACGATGTCAAGGCCTTTTAAGAGTATATCGGCGGCGGCGAAAATTGCTATGCCGGGCGATGTTGTTACCGTTCATGAAGGGATTTATCGCGAGCGGGTGAATCCGGTGCGCGGCGGCAGTTCGGAAACGAAGCGGATTGTCTACCAGGCAGCGCAGGGTGAAAAGGTTTTGGTTAAAGGCTCGGAAGTTGTCAAGGGCTGGACGAAAGTTGAAAATGACACATGGAAGATCGTTTTGCCTAATAGCTTTTTCGGCGATTTTAATCCTTTCAATGACTTGATCAGAGGCGACTGGTACAGGAATAATAAAGGTGCGAGTAATCATACGGGGGCGGTTTATCTTAATGGTGAGTGGCTGGGCGAGACGTTTACCCTTGAGGATGTTACTAAGCCGGCTGGTGAGATCGCGGTTTGGTTTGCGGAGGTTGACGATAAGAATACGACTATCCTGGCACAGTTTAAAGGGGTCGATCCTAATGCTGAAATGGTTGAGGTCAATGTTCGTCAGGCTGTTTTCTATCCGGACAAGCCGGGTGTTAACTATATTACTGTTCGGGGTTTTACTATGGAGCATGCGGCGACGCCCTGGGCTCCTCCGACTGCCGAGCAAATCGGGTTGATCGGTACGCACTGGTCTAAAGGGTGGGTTATCGAGGACAATAGAATTCGCCATTCCGTTTGTACGGGGATTACGCTGGGTAAGCACGGCGACGAGTTTGATAATACTTCCCAGAACTCAGCGGTTGGTTATGTTGAGACGATAAAACGGGCCTTGCAGCATGGATGGTCGAAGAAGAATATCGGGCATCACGTTGTGCGGAACAATCATATTTCTCATTGCGGGCAGGCCGGTATCGTCGGGAGTATGGGGGCAGCGTTTTCGACTGTAAGCGGCAATTTGATTCACGATATTCATATGGGCAGGTCTTTTGGCGGTGCCGAGATGGCGGGGATAAAGTTTCATGCCCCGATCGATACGCTTATCAGCGGCAATCACGTTTACCGCTGTGACGGGCGAGCAGGAATCTGGCTGGACTGGATGACGCAGGGGACGCGGGTGACGGGCAACCTGCTCCATGACAACTTAGAGGAGGATCTATTTGTCGAGGTAAATCACGGGCCGTTTATTGTTGATAATAATATAATGCTTTCCGAGACTGTGCTGCTTGAAGCCTGCGGCGGCGGTGCTTATGTTAACAATCTGTTTGCAGGCGGGACCAAACTGCGGGGCGAAACATCACGCAAGACACCGTATCATCCGCCGCACAGTACGAGGATTGCCGGGCTGTCGAAAGTTGTCGGTGATGACGAACGTTTTTGCAATAACCTGTTTGCGGGGGGGACAGGTCTGGCGGTTTATGATGCGTGGAAACCTGATAATCTTTATGCGGCCGGCAATGTGTATCTTGCAGGGGCAAAGCCGTCGGTTAAAGATCGTGATGCATTGGTCGCGGAAGATTTTGATCCGTCGATTAAACTTTATGAAAAGGATGACGGCTGGTACCTGAAAATGTCGGTCGATGGTGCGTGGGGTTCAAAAATTAAACATGCTTTTGTTACTACCCAAACGCTCCCTAAAGCTATTGTGTCGGGTTTGCCCTATCTGCAGGTCGATGGGAAACCGTATAGAATCGATACTGATTATTTCAACAATAAACGAATTACAAACAACCCTTTGCCGGGTCCGTTTGAAGTGCATAACGGCGGCAAAATTAATATTAAGGTCTGGCCCAAAGGAACAAACTGACCTATCGGCCAGTTTGAAATGAATAATGACTCTGCCAAAGGCGGATGTTCCATATTGTATAATGTATAATGAAAAGGAAGCCGCCTGCGGCGGTAGCTGTTTTATTTAATTTCTAGGGATTGATATGACTGATTTTACAGAAGACAAAAAGCAGGGAAGTGTTTTGTTTGTTATTGGGGTATGTGTCGTGGCGGCGTTGGGGGGGCTGCTTTTCGGGTACGATACGGGAGTTATTAACGGTTCTTTGAAGTTTGTTCAGTTGAAGTTCGATCTAACTGCCGCGATGAAAGGTTTTGCCGCTTCAAGTGCATTGCTGGCGTGTATTTTTGGTGCGGCGTTTGCCGGGGCGCTCAGTGACCGGCTTGGTCGTAAAAAGGTTTTGATACTTTCGGCTATTTTGTTTTTGATATCGGCAATCGGGACGGCGTTGCCTCAGAATCTTATTCAGTTTATTATATTCCGGATTATCGGCGGGCTTGGAGTAGGGGCCGCTTCGATGACTTCGCCTATGTATATTGCCGAGATTTCGCCGGCGCGGATACGGGGCAGAATGGTTTCGCTTAACCAGTTTGCGATCGTAACCGGAATGCTTGTTGTGTATTTCATCAATTACTTTATTGCGGGACTTGGCGATGAGGCCTGGAACGTGGAGACCGGCTGGCGATGGATGTTTGGGTCGGAGTGTGTGCCGGCAGTACTATTGCTTGGCCTGCTTTTCTTTGTGCCGGAAAGTCCGCGATGGCTTACCAAGCAGGGCCAGAAAGATAAGGCACTGGGGATTCTTTCTAAAGTTGACGGTGCGGATTACGCCAAAACTGAAATGCTTATGATCGAGGAAAATCTTTCGCATGAAAGCGGTTCACTGTCGCAGCTGTTTAGTCCGAAGATGCGTATAGTTCTGGTTATCGGTGTTGTTCTTGCCGTTTTGCAGCAGGTTACCGGGATCAATGTGTTTTTGTATTTTGGCAGTGAGATATTTGAAAAGCTTGGCGGCGAAACGATCGATGCGGCACTGCTTCAGCAGGTTGTCGTAGGTGCGGTTAATCTGTTGTTTACTGTTATCGCTATCTGGACGGTGGATAAGCTTGGGCGAAAGCCTTTGATGATCGTCGGTTCTATCGGCATGGGGGTTGCTTTGTTTGCGATGGGGTTTGCCGGTATGCAGCAGGCGACGGGGATGTGGCTGCTGGCGTTCGTTTTGATTTACATTGCGTCGTTCGCTCTTTCTGTGGGGCCAGTCGTATGGGTTATACTTTCGGAGATTTTCCCGACGAAGATTCGCGGGCGGGCGATGGGGATCGCTACAATATGCCTCTGGATTGCTAATTCTATTGTCTCGCAGACTTTCCCTATGATGGACGAAAATGCGTTTCTTGTCGAGAAATTCCATCACGGATTTCCGTTTTTTCTTTACGGTATAATGTGTGTTGTCATGGTTGTATTTGTCGCAATGGTCGTACCGGAAACCAAGGGTAAGTCTCTTGAGGAAATCGAAAAGATGTGGATGGGAAAATAATTTCTAATGTATAATGATTATTGTATAATGAATGATTCAGACTTGCGGCCGAGGCTATTTCACAAAAAAACAAATATTGTGTCATTTTTTTAATGTATAGTTTTATCTGAAAACTCAGTTCCTTACCAGTCGGTTTGAATATTTAATTTTTGTATCCTATTGTTATCAGGATCAGAAGGATTGTCAGGAGTACTATCCAGGTTATCATTGCTCTGATGGTCGCTTTTTTGGCAGTGCTTTGCTGCCACCATTTCAGCGGTCTTATTCCCTGGGCGAGGAATGTTGTTACTCCGGCGAGGTTTATGCAGATGAGGTTTGTCGCGGCGAGGAGTAAGGCCGATAGTGCGGCGGGCCAGTTGCCGGCACCGAGGAGGAGTCCGCATGTTACCAGAGGGGGCAGCAGGGCGACTGCGACCATTACGCCTATCAGTGCGCTTGATGTGGCCTGTGTAAATGACAGTGTTCCTGCGCATCCGGCGGCGAGGGCCAGGACGATGTCGGCTTTTGTGACGACTGTCCTTGACGCTATCTCGGCCGAATCCATCGGGTCGGAATTGAGGAGAAAACCGACGCATGCCGAAAGTATTATCGGTGTTATTATTCCGAATATGTTGGCTTTCTTTGCTTTGCTTGCGAGCTTTATGTCTCCGAGAGTTGCCGCCAGAGCCATCGCCATGTTGGGGCCGAGCAAAGGGGCTATGACCATCGCTCCGATTACGATTGCGCTATTATTGCGTATCAGGCCGATCGCGGCGACGACCGACGAGAGGATTACCATTATTATAAATGTATGCGAGAGCTGGCCGGCTTCGAGGACGTCGGAATACAATTCTTCTCTGCTTACCCGCGGCAGGGAGACGGAAGTCGGTTTATCAGATTCGATCTTTTCTGCGGTTGGGAAGTCGTCCTGTGAGGGGAGCATTCGCGGTACGATTGCTTCGATGGACTGGATGACTATTCGGAAGTGGTCGAGGTGGGCGAAGGCTTTTTCGAGGGTGTCGAGCAGTGACTCGGATTGTCCGGCGGGAATCAGGACTTTGATGTTTACCTTGCCGTTGGTGACGACCTGGTGGAGTATCTCGGATTCGGAGAACTTATCGAGTATGGCAATGAGTTCTCCGGTTTTTTCAAGAGGCAGGAATATCTCGATCAGTCTTAATGTCATCAGCAAGTCTTTCAGAACTTTTGGTTGTTGCTTAAGCCCACTCTGGGTCAATTGCGAATTATGTATTTTCTTTTTTTGTGATTTCGTTAAGTCGTCGCTGCACTTCGGCATTTTGTTCAAGTTTCTTTACCCGCTGGTCATCGAATGAAAGGCCAAGCGTTTTTGAGATTTCGTTTCGTATTTGGGTTTCTGCCTCGGCGGTGTCGATCTTCGCTTCCATCCTTGCTACGGTGTCAAGAATGTCGTCGGTTGCCGTCAGTGATTGAGTCTGGGTTTTTACTTGCCGTGATTTTGCGATCAGTTCGTCTTTGCGCTGCTTGAGTTGGTTGAGATTGTCTGTGAGCTGAATTTTTGCGTCCGAGGCGGCGGCGTAGGCTTGCTCTGCTTTTTCCAGGTTTGTCCGGCATTTTTGCATGTCCTGTTCGGCCTGTATCTGGGCGGCGATTGCCTGCCTGGCAAGTTCTATTTCGTTTGCCTTTGCGGCGAGTTCTGCGCCTTCGGTAAGTCTATGTAGTCTTCCTGTGGTTTCGTCGAATCTTCGTTGGCATCCTTTGACGGCGCCGAGTGCTTTGGCCTGGGCGTTAGTGGCGGCGGTGACCTGTATTGACATTTCGCGAATTAGCTGGGGAAGGATTTGTTCGGGCTTTTCGACGCTGTCGAGAAATGCCTCGATCCGCCCCATTGTTATTCGTTTGAGCCGTTCAATTAGCTTCATCTGTTTATTCCAGATCGTTTAGCTCAGGTTTAGTGTATGTATCGCCGGCTTTTATAAGTTTGCTTTTGTCGGTTTCTTCTGGTTCGTTTTTGTCGTCTGTTGCTTTGGGATTAATAAGTTCGTTTATTACAAAGCGTGGTTTTCCCTGCGGGGGTTGAATAGAGACGGCTGTTATTAAATCGCACAACGCTACGATGGGCGTGACGGCGAACCTGTCTGCGGAATTTTGTTCTGTCAGGGTGTCCATAGAAGGTTTATTTGCGAATGGCATTATGCAGATCATCAGGAGGATGAACGAGGAAACAAACCAGCCTCCAATAAAGCCCAGAGTTGCAACGCCGATGCTGTCGAAAAGTTTTGGAAACGTGATATCGGCGTCGGTTGTTATGAAGTTTACCGTGACTGCCTGAAGGATTCCGAAGACGAGAACGGCTATCGCGACGATGCAGGCGACTTTCTGGTATTGCAGGCCGGATGTTCCCGACGGGATCATGGAGATTATCCACGGCGAAAGCATGACTGACAGGTATATCGCGATAAATGTGTTAAAGAGGATTGCCCACATTCTATAGAAGTCGGTTTTTTTGTATGCGAGCGTTGCTCCGCCTGCGGCAAATAATATTGATATCCAGAATGCCATATCTAAAACTTATACCTTTCGCTTTGCTCATTATTCGTTTTTAACCGGTTTTGTGTTTTACCCGAGATTGGATGTTACTCTTCTGACTTCGTCCAGGGTTGTAAGACCGGCGTAGACTTTTGCCAGTCCGTCGTCTATCAGCGTAGTTTTCCCCTTTTTGTCACCGAATTTCTTAAGTTCTCCGATTGAAATATTCGCTTCGGTAAGCAGGGACTTGATCTTTTCGTTTACTATCAGTACGTCTGTAATCGCCATTCTTCCGCGGTAGCCGGTTTGTCCGCATTTAGCGCATTTGCCGGCTTGCATGATAACGGCTGGGTCGATGCCATTGCTTTTGAATCGTTGGATCTGGCCGTCGGTCAGTTGAGCGGGTTCTTTGCAATTGTCGCAGAGTTTTCTTACCAGTCTTTGCGAGAC
>JAIPFN010000267.1 GCA_021736615.1 Phycisphaerae bacterium
TGCGGTCATACTTATGATTCTCCTGACACGAAAGATATGTCAGATCGTAGCATTCCCGGCAGCCAAAGAATTCACCGCCGTGAGGAAGGTAAAGTTTACTGCACCGATTCCCGCAGTAAACTCCATTCTTACTCAATGGACACAAAAACCACCACCGAGAACCCCCAAATCGGCAAGGCATCCGCTCAAGAGCCACTGTATACTTAATGCCGCCATCTTTTATAATAAGCCTTCCACCGTTGTTAATAATCAGAGCCTCACCTAATACTCGGCCAGCAGCATTCCTCCAGTAAACCCGCACACTGTCGACACCGCTGAATAACCCGGCAATCCTCAACTGCTTACCATTTAAAACCCGACACTGCTCAACCGAAATCTTTCGATTTAACACGTCACACCAAGCACCGCTACCAAATCCGCCCATGAGATTCCTCCTAAATTATTTACTAACCTGATCATTAACGGCGATTGCGGCAGACTCTACCAAAGTCAAAATAGCCTGCCTAATATGTTCGGGAAGATCAGTCCAGTTTTCTATTACCTGCATAAGCTCAGGATTTTTTTGAAGCAGATGCACCGGATTCTGCACCATTGCTATTGTTGAGTAATTGAGTGTTGTGTCGCTAACTTCTTTGCCTTGAAATACTTCTGGCGATTTCTCGTTTGGATGTTCGAATCCAGCCCGGCCCATTTGATTCATTAAGCCTGCGTCTCGCATAGAGTCGCAGGCTTTTGTTTTTTCTGTATTTTCACCGCAAAAACTGATCCTTTTCTTCTTCCGGGGTCGGTTCAAGCATTATAATTCCATCGACATTGAATTTCCTGGCCCAATAAACAACATTGCGGGGTTTGTCAGCAAGGTAGTACGGAGGTTTTCGGTAAAACATCCAGGGCCCATGCAATGTGGCGTATTTGACGATCCTTCGCATCAGCGATCTTCCCCATACTTCTGATATGTCGAGGTTTAACAGGATTTTTGGTAATTTTTCCATGCGTTTTCTCGAAATCTCATGTTAACGTTTGTATTTTCTTGATAATTGCACGAAAATCAACACTAAATGGCACGAAATGATTAAAGATTGGCGTGAATTGACGTTGCTTAAGTTTGTTTTTCGGCTAAACTATAATGC
The DNA here is from genome assembly GCA_021736615.1 of Phycisphaerae bacterium. The sequence continues at coordinate 1,131 of JAIPFN010000267.1, forward strand.
TATGCTCAAGAGAAATAAACTGGAAGTTTTTTAGGAAACAATGAAATGAACCGAGCCAAAATAATTTCAGCAGTAATTTTAACAGGTGTCCTTTTGGTAGTGATATCCTATACTCAATCCAACGCCGGCATACAATCATCGGGGCCTGAACTGCTCAGACCTGCTGATCTTCGATGCGAGTACCTGGTAAATCCTTTGGGTATAGACGTTGCCAAGCCTCGTTTGAGTTGGTTGTGTCAGTCCAGTAAGCGTGGTCAGAAGCAGACCGCCTATCGTGTGCTTGTGGCAAGTTCTCGTGAGAAACTGGATGGAAATGTCGGTGACCTTTGGGATTCCGGCAAGGTGCAATCGGATAAGTCCATTCATGTTGCTTACGATGGCAAAGGGCTAAAGTCTCGCATGCAGTGCTTCTGGAAGGTTTGTGTATGGGATAAAGATTCTAATGTGTCCAGATGGAGTGAACCGGCTGAGTGGTCGATGGGGCTTTTGAAACCCGAGGACTGGAGTGCTAAGTGGATTACTAATCCGGCTCCTAAACGCTTGTCTCATCCGTGGCTGCGTCGCAGATTTGACTTGAAAGAATATGTTGAGCGAGCAGTGATACATGTCAACACCCCGTCATATTATGAGCTTCGAATCAACGGCAAAAAGATAAGTCCCTATGTTCTTACGCCCGGCGGTTCTCAAATACAGAAGCGTTTTCTTGTCAATAGCTATGACGTTACATCTTTACTGGTTAAAGGTGAAAACTGTATCGCACTTTGGATGGGGCCGGGTTGGTATCAGGCCAGAAACGGCAATAAGTACAACTCGCCGATACTTCGGGCGCAACTTGATATTCAAACTCCCTCGGGGCTGACCGTGATCGGTACGGATTCACGCTGGCGTGTTAAAGAAAGCTGCATCTCTCAGATCGGCGGTTGGAAATGGAACGACTTTGGCGGTGAACATTACGACGGGCGCGAATTTGTGCCGGGCTGGGATAAGGCTGATTTAGATGATTCTAAATGGCTGGTAGCCGGTGAGATTGATGCACCAAATGTGGAACATTCATGGCAGGGGTGTGAAAGCGTACGGCCGAGTTCGCCTGTGTCGCCGAAGAAGATTTTTCAGCTTAAAAATGGTAAATGGGTCATTGATTTTGGCCGTCCATTGACCGGCTGGATGCGGTTGCACATGCATGATCTTAAAGAAGGCCAAGAGGTGAAAATTATCTATGCTGATATCAATGACAATGAGAATGTCAGGGAACTGGCTCATATGGCCAACTCCGACGGTTTTCAGAGCTTCAATCAAAACGATGTATTCATTAGTGCGGGTAATGCTAAGGAAACGTTTTGCTCAAAATTCAATTACCACAGCTTTCGTTACGCCGTGATCTCCGGGCTAGCCCGCCAGCCCGGTTTGGATGATGCCGTAGCAATGATGGTCGAGCCTGAACTTGAATCTGCTGGGTCGTTTGAATGCTCCAACGATCTTTTCAATCAGATTCATGAAATAACCAGATATACGCTTCGCACACAGAATCCGGGTCTGGCTTTGGGGACGGGCGAAGCACGTGAAAAATCGGCATACGGTGACGGAGGTGCTCATCTTTCCGGGTATCTCTATAATTTTAAATGCGATGCGAACTTACGCAAATGGATTCGAGACTGGAGGGATTGCCAGCGTCAAGACGGATGGTTTAGGCATACCGCACCTGCTTTTGAAGATCATGGCGGCGGTCCGGCATGGGGAGGACAGGTTACCGAACTGGTTCGTCGCATGCATCTCTATTATGGAGATAACGACATTGTCGAGCAGATGTATGACAGGCTCAGCAAGTACGTAGACTTCCTTGAAAGCAAAACACGCGATGGTATTCTACGATCTTACACGCCCACCAAACGCGGAGAGGATTGGATGTTTATCGGCGACTGGGTACGTCCTCACAAAGTTCCGGGTAAAGGGTTCTATATGGACACGAAAGAGGAACGTGAGTTCTTCAACAATTGCTATCTCGCGATGTTATGGCAGCAGCTTCAGGATTATGCCGAAAGCCTCGGTCGGGACGATGAATACAAACGCTGCAGTGAGCATCTGGCGAGCATTCGTCCGCTCATTCATAAAACATTTTACCTGGCAGATAAAGGTACATACACATTCAATAACCAGAGTTGCCTGGCTATGGCTCTTTATGCCGGTATTCCTCCTGTAAAGCTTCGTTCGAAAATACTGGCGCAGTTGGAACAGGAAATTGTGGTCAACAAAAAAGGGCATCTTGACACGGGGTTACTGGGGACATTTATTATGCTCGACCTGTTGATCAAAGAGGGGCGTAATGACCTCATTGAATTGATAATGGGACAGACAACCTATCCCGGGTGGGGGTTTCTGGCTAAGGAAATGGGCCTGAACACATGGCCCGAAACATGGAGCGGATGGGGCAGCCATGTTATCCTTGTTACAGCAACTCCGGGAGCATGGTTCTTTGAGGGACTTGGAGGCATTTTACCTGACTATGAACATCCAGGTTTCAAGAATGTGATTCTTCGCCCGGGGCTTGTTAAGAGTGTTGATTGGGTCAAATGCAGCTACGAATCGCCATACGGCAAGATTATCAGCGATTGGAAGATAGAAGCCGGTAATTTTAAATGGAAAGTAACCGTCCCGCCGAATTCCACGGCAACGGTCTATGTGCCCGGCAATGATGTAACCGAAGGCGGATTGCCCGCTGCCAAGGCCGAGGGTGTTACCTTCCTGCGTATGGAAAAGAATAAAGCAATGTTCAAAGTTCAGTCAGGGAAATACGAGTTTAGGTCGGTTATAAATTGAAGCTGAAATAATATTAAGGAATTTGATTATGATGACGTCAAAAGAACGTGTTTTAGGGGCGTTTGATCGAACCGGTTACGATCGTATTCCGATCAAGCATGAGGGGACTCCTGAGATCAACCATATGATCATGGATCATTTCGGCCTTTCGAATATGGAGCAGCTTTTGCGGGTTGTCGGTGAGGATTTTCGTTATGTCGAGCCTGAATATATTGGTCCGGAGCTAAGGACTTTTCCGGATGGCAGTGTGGAGGGGTATTTTGGCGAGCGGTATACTTACGCTGAGTTCGAGGGGGGAAAATACCTGGAGTCCAGCTATCAGCCGTTTGCCGGTATAGACAAACTTGAGGATCTGGACCGCTCGCATTTTCCGACCGCCGACTGGTTTGATTATTCAACTATCAAGCAGCAGTGCGAAAAGCTTAAAGATTACGCGGTTGTCTGCGGTACTCCGGGCGATACAGATTTTATCAACGGTATAGCGCGTGCTCGCGGTATGGAACAGGTTTTGATGGATCTGATCGATAGCAATCCTGTGTATCTTGCAATAATGGACGCTCGCTTTGAATTTTATTACGAGCAGCACAGACGGATGCTCGAAGCTGCCGGCGGTTTGATCGATTTTGCTCATATCGGTGAAGATTACGGAACGCAAAACGGTTTGATGATCAGCAAAGATATTTTCGAAAAGCATTTTTCCGAAAAGTATAAAAAATATGCCGACATGGTGCACAGCTACGGTGCCAAGGTCATGCAGCATATTTGCGGGTGCTGTTATGAACTGCTGCCGCGTTTGATAGAGCTTGGTCTTGACGTGTACGACGTTGTTCAGCCGACGACGCCTGAGATGGATATTGCTAATCTTCAAAAGCAGTTTGGCGACAAGCTGGTATTTTGCGGGTCTATGTGTGTCCAGACAACTTTGGCATGGGGCAAACCCGAGGACGTTGAAAGGGAAGTAAAACGCCGTCTGGAACTATTCCCGAAGGGCGGGCTTTTCCTGGGGCCTACGCATGCGATACAGGTTGGCTCGCCGCTGGAAAATATTCTCGCACTGTATAGAGCGGCAGGGAGTCTGACTGAAAACATAGACGATTCGATCCTGAGCATCCAGGAAGACGGCGGCGATGTCGACAAGATCAATATGTCAAAGCTTTATTAGTTGACTCAAACTGACAGGTTGGCCAGTTTGAAATTACGAATTACGAATTACGAATTAAGGTTTCGACCTTACGGCCGAGGCATTTTAATTTTTACATTGAGGACGCATAATTTACCAAATTTGACGTTGGCGTCTAAATAAACTCTCTCACGAAATCCGGATTTTACGGAATAAGTCTTGCAACAAGAGAGGAATTTATTATAATGGAACTTGTATATGCAATGTGTCATGTTTAGTTGTTTTTGTGTATGAAATAACGGCTTTGGTGGTTTCGGCTTATGCCAAGCTGATTATTGTGAATGACGATTATACGGCAAGGTCACGGATTTCTTATATGATGAATCGGTTTCGAAATAATCGATAACTTTAAATAACATGTGGTTTGTGATGAAAAAAAAGTTCTTCCTTACAGCAAAATTATTTGTCATCGCAGCAATTTATAGTGATTTATTGCAGGCCGCCTCGGGCATCTTCAGTGTTAATTTTTATAGTAGGTGTTCCCTATCCGCTTGGCTGGATGACGTTGCGTGAAAGTAAGAAATATGTCATCGGCGAGCACTGGGATGGCACACGTACAATTTATATGCGGGTCAGATTTGACCAATTTAACAGCAGCAGCGGTAAGTTTGAGTTATTTAACAGAAAGGTTTTAAAATGTTCCGACGAGTAATTTTTTGTTTATTGTTGGTTTTGTTGTCGTTCGGAATTTTATATGCTCAGGGAATGCCTGCTAATATGCCTCTTGAGAATGTGGTCAGGGTTGCGGCTATTGGCGATGGTTTATGTGTCAGCAACGTTTTCCAGTCAAACATGGTTATTCAGCGGAACAAACCCATCAATATATGGGGTTGGGCAGCGCCTGGCGAGAAAGTTACAGTTTCCTTTGCAGGCCAGAGTGCCGATGCCACAGCCAAGTCAGATCGTTGCTGGGAATTAACTCTTAAGGCGTTGCCGGTTAGCAGTACGCCGCAGGTGATGACTGTCAAAGGTAAGGATGAAACGCTGAAACTGGAAAATATCCTCATTGGCGATGTTTGGGTGCTTGGCGGCCAGAGCAATATGGAATTTGAGATATTCAGGGTTGACGACGGGGAACTGGAAATCGCTTCGGCGAACTTCCCGCAGATCCGGCTGCTTACAATGCCCTGGGGCGAGGGTTTTGATTCGGTTAAGAGTTTTGAGAGGCTTTACGAGTGGATTGGATTTTTCGGCAGGCATTTTCGGAAGGGTGACTGGGATGTATGTACGCCTGAAACCGTAAGGGAATTTACTGGTATAGGTTATATTTTCGGCAGACGTCTTCAGATGGCCACTCAAATTCCTATCGGTCTGATCGATGCTTCAATCGGCGGAACCTCTTTAGAAACGTGGACGCCTGAAGAAGTGCTGAAAAAGATAAAAGGCCGCCAAACACAGCAAGCACTCCAGGAATGGAAAGATAAGATTGCAAACTATGATGCCCAGGCCGATCTTCGGAATAGGATCGCCAATTACGAACGAAGAAAAAAACAATTGGCCGAGCAGGGTAATCCAATGCCTGCAAGCAGCCTGCCGCCGAGTGATCTGCGTCCCGGGCCGATTGACGACAGGAACCGCCCCGGCCACAGCTACGCCGGTGTTATTTATCCGCTGGAAGGGCTTTCCGTCAAGGGAGCCGTTTTTCATCAGGGTTACAGCAATTGTGGTGACGGTTCAGACGGGGTTGAGATGTATTACCAGATATTTGGTAAAATGATTACCTCCTGGCGTTCGGCGTTTAATGACCCGCAGATGCCTTTCTGTATTATTTCACTTTGTACCGATAGTGAGCCGCAGACCCGTGAAAATTTTGCAGAAATGATGTGTAATGCAGGTCCGTCATTAAGAGAGGTGCAATATAAAACGTTCAGAGATTTTTATGATGCAGGTGACAAGGGGATCGGTTTTGCGAGTTCGTTCGATCTTCGAAAAAATTGGTATCACCCGAGTATTAAGATCCCGGCAGGCGAACGCGCTGCCAAATGGGCGCTGGCTAGTCAGTATGGCATTTTAAACGGTAGAGATGCTGATGAATACTGGCAGCCGCCTGCGATCAAGAGTGTTACAATTGATAAAGGTACGATTCGGCTGAAGATGAGCACCCAGATAAAAACGAAAGACGACAGCGACGGCAAATTGTTGGGTTTTGCCATCGCCGGCAATGATCGTCGTTTTTACCCTGCCGACGTCAATTGGTACACAGACGGTTCGGTCGACAGCGGCAAACAGCCAAACTATCAACGTGACGTACTTGTTCTGAGCAGTCCGTTTGTCCCCAACCCGGTACATTACAGGCATGCCTGGGCGAGAAATCCGATGTCGAACATAGTTAACAACCGCGGCGTTCCGCTTGCGACACAGCGAAGCGACGATTGGCTCCTTGAAGAGGTTCCGGTTAAAGTTAAAGACTTTGACAAAAAAAGTAATCGACAGATTCTTAACGAGCTTCGTGAAATACTAAGACAGGCAGACATTGAGCGCCGCATAAAAGAAGCCGAAGCGACTATCGCGGAACTGAAGCCGGTAAAATAAATAAGTCAAACTGACCGATTTCGGTCAGTTTGAGTAAATGGGTCATCCGGTTTACCCGCGAATTAATGCAAGAGTGTTTTTCGCAATACGTATAACTGTGTCAATATCGTTTAAATCAGGGGTATGAAAGGATTAGTATGCATCTCTTATTATTGGACACATCTAATCTTGCTTACAAAAAGAGCACTAAAACGCTATTGACCTTCGCCGCGGCGGCAGTGATGATTGTTGCTTTTGCTCAAGTCGTATCGGCCAGACCCAACATTCTGTTTTTCTTCCTTGATGACATGCGATGGGACGCGGTCGGGTACACTGGTAATTCGGTCATTACCACGCCCAACATGGATTCACTTGCAGCCGGCGGAACCGTCTTCGAGAACGCCTTTACAAGCACTGCAATCTGCGGGCCGAGTCGCGCGTGCGACTTTATGGGTCAGCACATGGCGCGACACGGAGTCGTAACTGTTCAGAAGG
>JAIPFN010000268.1 GCA_021736615.1 Phycisphaerae bacterium
TCAGCCATCGCATTGGGCAGGTTTTCAATAGCCTGCTTTTTCCAAAGACTAACCTGGTTAGCATGCACTTCAAACTCACCCGCGATCTGATTGACTGTTTTTATGCCCTTGATTGCTTCAAGTGCCACACGAGCCTTAATTTCCTTACCAAAGTGCCCTCTTTTTGCCATAACTCTAACCCCTACAAGAACTTAATGATGCTTTAATTATAGCACATCATACAACCTTATACCATGGTTTGATTTCTGGGGAGTATTATATTGCGCACTTTTTCACGTTTTTTGTCGTCGAAAAATTCTGGAAACTAAATTCAACAAACCCATTCTACCTTTAAACTGGGGTATAGTTGGGCCGGTTTTTGGGGTTGTTTTGCTTTCGTTTTTTTACCACTAAAGCACCAAGGCACGAAGGAGCACGAAGAAATTTTAGCCACTGATTTGGCAGATTGACACAGATTTTTTTTAATATTGGTTTGGGTGTTTTTTGTGGTGGTTTGTAGGGATTTGTTCTTTACTTTTTTTGTTAAGTTGTTATTTTGGATATATTGGCGAAGAAACCAATTACGAATTGAGGAATCGGCCGGAGGCGGATGCTGTTTTATTTTATAAGCTTTGCTATTCCTACGTGAACCTGGCGATGTGAAATCGGGACAGGCTGTGACTTCGCTTTGCTCAGCAGTACAGCGGGTTACGGAGATAAAAAGAGAAAAGATGGGAATGATTAACCGCGGATTTCAAGGTTCATTAATTACCATGAAGGACATTAATCCCGACGTAAATCCGGGACACGAACGGCTCATGAAAATAAGAAGAATAACAAATTAATTTTAGTCACAGATTGACACGGATTTTTTTGGAGCTGGCGAACTTTAGGAAGTTGAATTATTGATAGAGGGATTTTGGGAGAATTATGCATTATGATATTACGACAGATAATTGATTGGGCAAACAATGAGCTTGATCCTTGGAAACGGCAAGCAGTTAGGATGTTATTAACTCAAGATTCCATAGATGACAGTGACGAAAACAACCTGTTTCTAATGCTTAAGGAAAGTTATAGTTTACCTTGTGATGCGAAATCTAATTTATCTGATAAACCTCTTAAAGCAGAGGAAATATCTGGCTCCAATGAAAAAGGTCATGTAATAGTTCTTCGTCAAATTAATGAGATTAAAGGTGTTAATGCTATTCCGGCAGAATCTTGCATTTCTTTTGCTCATAGTGGAATGACTGTTATTTACGGCGAGAACGGATCTGGCAAATCCGGGTATTCTAGAATATTCAAAAAAGCCTGTTTTGCTAGGGATGATAAAGAGGAAATTCATGGTAATGTTTTTTTAAGTACTCCACAAGTTATACCTGAAGCGGTGTTTAAGTTAGATATTGATGGCATTGAAACACATATTAAATGGGTTGACAGAAAAGAAAAGCCTGAAGTTCTTGGGAATATATGCGTTTTTGATAGCAAAAGTGCTCGTGTGATTATAGATGAAAGAAACTCAGTTTCATACTTACCTTACGGCGCTGATGTTTTTCAAAAGATTGTAGCTTTAACCCATAAATTCAAAGATAAACTTGAACAAGAAAAGCCTAAGACATCGAAGCCTGAAATTTCAGATATGCCAGAAACAACAAAAGCTGGGGCGGCTTTTAGCTCTTTGAATTCAAAGACGAAGATTGAAGATTTGCAATATTGGTCCCAGTGGAAAGAAGGATACGGTGAGAATAGCGACGAGCATAAGTTAATAGAGCTTAATACTAAGTATAATCTAGCTATGACTGGTGATACAACAAAACAAGTCAGGACATTGGTAAATGTTAAAAGTCGCCTCATGTCATTTAAAGAGCAGATGTCTAAAATATCAGGCTTATTTTCTTTAGAGTCATTGAATCATTTCAATGAGTTACTTGAATCTAGAAAGAATTTCAAGAAAGCTTTTGAGAAAGTATCTCAAAAGCCAGAAGGGCCGTTGTCCGGAATAACTACAACAGAATGGGAGGTACTCTATTGGGCGGCAAAAGATTATTCAGTTAAACAAGCTTATCCGGATAAGACTTTCCCCGTAACAGAAGTTGGGCAGAAGTGTGTATTATGCATGCAGGACTTGTCCCAAGAAGCAAGTTTAAGGCTTTCTAATTTTTATCAATACATGGAGAGTACAGTCAGGCAGGATTTAGATAGCATTAGCGACCAAATCAACAATATCGTAAAGAACTTAGAGTCTTTCGATTTTGTTAAAATTAAACTTGATTTCAACGATGTAATTGATGAGATGTCAAATCGCGAAAAAGATATTTCTCAGGAAATAATAGACTATTTGAATAAATCTTCTGAATTAAGAGAGTCTTATTTGAATGCAGAAAAGAAATGTATAACATGCGAAGCCGAAGCTATTTCCCTAAACATTGAGCAATTTGAGGTTGTCAATAAACTGATAAGTTCTGAGATTGAAGAATTTGAGAAAAACAGCAATCCAGAAGAAATCAAGAAACTTGGAACAGAACTTATTGAACTTAAAGCCAGAAAGCAATTTGCGACTAATTTCGACAAGATCAAACAATACCTATTTGATCTTAAGATGATTGCATTGTACGATCTTGTTATTAGTTACCTTGAGACCAGATCTATAACGCAAAAAGGAAAAACTTTGATAGGTCAAGCATTAACACCACAACTCAAGGAAGCTCTAACAGAAGAACTTAAAAGTTTAGGGATTTCACATTTTTCATTCGACCTGAAACACTCTGGAAGTGCCGGTGAAAACACTCATCAGATGAAGATTCAAACACGAGATGGTACCTCAGGGATTAAACTGACAGAAATTCTGAGCGAAGGAGAGCAACGAGTTATTGCAGTAGCAGGTTTTCTCGCAGAACTTAGCTTGCAAGGAAAGCCTATGCCTATTGTTTTTGATGATCCAGTTTCATCATTGGATCATGAGTATAGCGAAAAAATAGCTGCAAGGCTGGTAGATGTATCGAAAAACAGACAGGTTGTTATTTTTACGCACGATATAAGTTTCATGCTGGAATTGCAGCGTAAATCGGAAGAAAATGGGTTACATTGTCACTGTGTAAGTGTTCATCGTGAAGGAAATGCCGCAGGCAAAATAAGAGGAGAGACGGCATGGCATGCGATGAAGGTTGGTCAGCGATTACAATTTATTGAAGAAAATTTACATAAAATTGTTCACTTATTTCCAGATAAAAGGCTGAAATATAATAGTGAAGTAGCAGTACTGTATGGTTACTTGCGGGAAACATGGGAAGCCGCAGTCGAGGAGATTTTGTTTAATAATACTATTAGAAGATTTTCAGCCGAAGTGCAAACTCTAAGACTCCGAGAGGTAGAAATTAACGATACAGATCATGTCATGATTAGCAAAGGTATGGCTACGTGTTCTAAATGGATGATTGGCCATGATCTATCTAAACTTATAAGTGAAAACAGGCCTTCTCCAGCAGATTTACAAATTAGTATTCAAGAACTACGGGATTTCGTTGCTGGCCTCAAAACACGTCGAAAAGCTACAGTAGCAATGAAGACAATTGTAACTCCTAAAATTGGATAAAGGCAAATGTGATAGTTATTGTTGGGCGTGGATTCCCGCCTTCGCGGGAATGACAGGGTTTGCGTTTGCGTGACGTTGTGTTGTTTTTTGGAGGCACGAGGTCCCTTCCCGATAGATCGGGACAGGCTCTCTTCGGGCCTTTGGCCCTTAGCTCGGGATGACAGGGTTTGTTTGTTATGTACAGGGTAAATGTTTTTGTGGGCGTTTTATTCGGGGGGCTTGCGCCCCCGCGCTTCTGGGTGGGTGTTTATTGTTTTTGTTTGTGTTTATGCGGGCCTTTGGCCCTTACCCCATATTCGGGGAATAGGGGGTTAAATGGTTTTGATGATTGCCTTTGGCAATCGCTTTTTTAAAAAGGGTTTTTTGTTATGTCTGATGATACTATTAAGTGTCCTGAGTGTGGTTTTGAGATTGAATTGAGTGCTGCTTTGACTGGTGGTATTCGTGAGAATTTGCGGGCTGAGGTTGCCGCTGAGGCTTTGGCGCTTGAGCGTGAGGTTGAAGCTAAGCAGGAAGAAATATCCAAGCGTGAGCGTGAGGTCGCGCGGCAGATTCGCAGTGTTGCCGATGATGTTGATAAGCGGGTTAACGCGGAGATCGAAAAAGTTCGCAAGGAACAGTTTGCTTTGGCGTCGGAGGCGGTTTCTGTAAAGACTAAGAGTCTTGAGGACGAGCTTGCGAAAAAAGCTGAAGTGGTTAGGGCCGCGGAATTGAAAGAGCTTGGGTTTCTTAAAAAAGAGCGTGAGCTTGAAGAGAAGACCGAGCGGCTTGAGCTTGAGGTTGAACGTAAGCTTAATGAAGAACGCAAGAAAATTGGTGCGGAGGCTCGGCGTCAGGCGGAAGAAGAACAGCAGCTTAAGATACGTGAAAAGGACGACCTTGTTGTCTCGCTTAAGGATAAGCTTGAGGATATGCGGCGTAAGATGGAGCAGGGGTCGCAGGAGCGGCAGGGTGAGATGCTTGAGGAGGAGCTTAAGGAATTGCTTGAACGGAGTTTTCCGCGAGACCGGTTTGAAGATGTCGCGAAAGGAAAACGCGGGGCGGATATTGTGCAGGTTGTGCATGGGCCGACGGGTAAGGCATGCGGTAAGATATTGTGGGAGTCTAAGAATACTAAAGAATTCAGCAATGGGTGGATCGAAAAGCTTAAAAAAGATCAGGCGGATGCCAGTGCGGAGTTTTCGATCCTTATGACTGTGGCGATGCCTCGGGATGTTCGGGATTTCGATCTTTATAACGATGTCTGGGTTACTAATTATAAGTGCGCTATCGGGCTTTGCACTTCTTTGCGGAGCGGGTTGATCACTGTTGCACGGGAGCGGGTTGTTGCGGCTGGGCAGGAGAGTATGAAGGATGTCGTTTATAAATATGTCACTGGACAGGAGTTCAGCAGGCGGATAAAGCGGATTGTCGATGCTTATGTGCAAATGCAGACCGATCTTGAGAGCGAAAGGCGGGCTATGACTAAGATATGGAAGAAGCGTGAAAAGCAGATTTCGGTTGTGCTTGATAATGCCGCTGAGATGCGTGGGGAAATCGAAGGGCTTGTTGGCGGCGACAAGGTGCTGCCTGGGGGTGGTATGCTGGAGCTTGATAGTATTGCAGGGGAATCTACGGTTTAAAAAAACCTAAGCAAATACAGCATGGGCACAGCCCATCCTACCGGGGTTTTGGGTTTTAGTTTAGTGGTATTGTTGAGGTTTGGCGCACTCCTTCGGAGTGCTTAACCCCGGATTGGTGAATCCGGGGTTAAATGGTTTTTGTTTTTCCGGTACGGTTATTGTGTCAGGAAGTTCCATACTTCGTTTGTTGCGTAGTGTTCTGTTTGCTGCATTAGTGACTGTGGGTCGAGTTTTTCTTCCTTTTGTAAGATTGTTGGTTTTGGCCATACTATTGCCGTCTCTATGAATAGCTTGGTGGTCTCTCGCATGAATGATTCTATTCTTACCTCTATGGAATTCGGCTGGGCGCCTTCTACGTTGGTTGGGGGCATGACCAGTCTTAGTCCTCCGCCTGCGACGGGGCGACCGCCTAGTGCCTTGAAGTCTTCGGGTGACTGGCCGAGGCGTTTTTCCCACAGGTAACCGAAGGCGTGGGTGTTGCAGCTGTAAAGGTGGTGTATCTTTGCGGCCTGGCGTACGATCTGGTATTGGTCGGCCGGCCAGGTTTGCAGGAATGCCGAGCATACGGCGGCGGCGTCCATTGTGAACATGTCCAGGTCGCAGGTTGGGTTCTGGGCGATTGCGTGGAGGCTGCAGACCTGGGGGCCGTTGGATTCGATGACCACGCGGAGAGGGGAGTGTTCTGCGCGAAAAAGAGTAAACTGTTTGGCGGTTGTGTTTATCTGGGAGAATTCCAGCCCGCCGTCGAGTAGGGCCTTCTGAAAATCGAGAGTTTTGCTTTTCTCGGGAGCCCACTGCATTGCGAATGCGTATGACATGCTGAAATGTATGCTTGTTTTGCTTTGTCTGTTTATTGGTTCCATATTGTTATTTTCCTCTAAAAGATCCTAACCACGGATTTCACGGATTCACACGGATTATTATTAAAATAATTTAAAAACAGTGTGTGCTGAAGCACACCCTACAATATACGTTTGTTGGGCTGGTGTAAAGGGTTATTTGTTTTTGATGGGCCTATAATAAGTGAGGGTTTGGTTTTTTGGGGTTCTTTTTGGGTGTTTTTGGGCGGCTGGTTAAGTGGTGTATTTTTTGGGCCGATGTTATCGGTGTAACTGGAACTGTTTTATTATGGGTTAAATGGATTTACTTATGGCTTTCAAAATAAAGAAAAAGAGCAGCAGGGACTGGGAGGTCCGGATTGATGATGTTAAGTGGTACCCCAGCGATCACAGCTGTGTGCGGCGGAATATGAATATTGTTCGTCCGCAGCAGATGCCGCCGCTGATGGTTCGTAAGGCGGCGTGGAGAAGATAGATATTGCCCGGGAGGAGTGAGCACTTTTGGTGTTGAAGCGGGTGATTTTATATAAAGCCTCATTCGTATTTATTTACGCGTGGGGCTCTTTTTTTGCGCAATTGACGGGTGTTTGCTGGCTTTTTTGGGATGATTGTTGTATTATTGAGGCTTAATCAGGGTAAGTTTAAATATGGGTTATTATGAAAAGCAAAGTGGTTTTAGCAGCGGTTTTCGGTTTTTGCGTCCTTGTCATTCCTGCGGCGGGTAGTGTTGTTGAGGTTGCCGCACTTTGGATGCCTTACGAAGCTGACCATCTGGCCGAATGGTGTCAACAATATGAACGTCTTGAAAATGACCTGGGCAATAAGAATATCTTTGCCCGTACCGCGTCTACTGCCTTGCGTAAAGAATCGACGATACTGGCAAGCGACCGGGATCCGGTGGATATTGTTGCTCGCCGGACGAGGGCATTGTTTGAGGATATTCAAAGGCTGGGAGGCAGGCCGCACCTTTCGGATTACTCCAAAAAGCTTAAATCCCTGATCGCAGAAACCGGGACTATTCCTGTCGATCAAAAAGTTAAGCGTTACGATCTTTATCTTCGCATTTGTTCGCTTCGGCGTGAGATTGCTTTTTCCAATCCGCTGATTGATTTTGATAGAATCGTTTTTGCTAAGCGTGAGATCAATCCCTGGCCGGAAAAGCAGGGCAATCATATGTGCGATCAGTATTTTGGTTTTCATGCCAGGGTCGGCGGGGGGATATTTGTATTGGAAAATGCTTTCGGTGGTTCTCCGGTTGTTAAGGATTTGACCGGAAGTGCTAAATGCAGTAAGGGGCGTTTTGCCGGTGAGGTTTTGAGGGGCGGTTTTCTTTCGCCGGATCTTAGTTTTGACGGTAAGCAGATTTTGTTTTCGTATACGGCTGGTAAGAAAGATTTGTATCAGTGGAACGCCGACACTACTTTTCATATTTTCAGGATCGATGCCGACGGGACGAACCTGGTTCAGCTGACAGACGGCTGTGTTAACGATCTTCATCCGTGTTTTTTGCCTAACGGGCGGATCGCGTTTATGTCCGAGCGGCGGGGCGGGTATGGGAGATGCCATGGGCGGCCTGTGCCGAGTTTTACTTTGCATACGATGCATGATGACGGCAGCGATATTACGATACTGAGTCCGCATGAGACTAACGAGTGGCATCCTAGTGTTGACAACAACGGGATGATCGTTTATACGCGGTGGGATTATGTCGACCGGGGTTTTAACCAGGCTCATCATCCGTGGCTTACTACTCCGGACGGGCGGGATCCGCGGGCTATTCAGGGTAACTATGCGGTTAGTGCCGGTGACAGGCCGCATATGGAGATGCAGATACGGGCGATACCGTCCAGCGGCAAGTATGTGTTTACGGCTTGCGGGCATCATACGCAGGCTTACGGGCCGCTTGTCGTGATGGATCCGTCGATACCGGATGACGATAAGATGGCGATGCTTAAGCGGGTTACGCCGGAGGCGCTTTTTCCGGAGGCCGAGTACGGTACACACCGCGGCGAGGGTATGTTCGCAAGTCCGTGGCC
>JAIPFN010000269.1 GCA_021736615.1 Phycisphaerae bacterium
TCAAGACCAACTTGACATTGTCAGGTTCCGGAACCGATCAAAAGACGCTTCTGGTTACCAGCGGCAATCCCGGCGACGGTAAGACAACAGTTGCTGTTAATACCGCTTATGCTTTTGCTGCCGAAGGAAAACGAGTGCTTCTGATTGATACAAACTTCAGGAAACCTTCGACAACGGTTCTTTTCGGACGAAGAAAGTCCGACGGTTCCGAACTTGAACATCCTGATTTCGGCTTGAGCAACTATCTTATGGATCAGTGCGACAAGGGTTCGGTTATCCGTTCTTCCGATCATGAAAAGCTCGACATTATCGACAGCGGCCCACTGCCTCTGAATCCTTCGGAATTGCTTGCAAGTGACAGGATGGTCGACATAATAAAAACTGTCCGTGAAAAATATGACTATGTCATAATTGACGGTCCTCCTTTGCTCGTCAGTGAGTCAAAAATACTTGCCTCCGAAGTTGACGGGACAATACTGGTATTCAATGCCGAACAAACCAGCCGCGGAGCCGCTCAGCGTGCGTTACGCGAACTCAAAGAGGTCAATGCTAATGTATTGGGAACCGTACTCGTAGGCGTCAAGTCAATGAAGGGCGGATACTTCCACGAGAAACACGATACGTACAAGCGTTATCAGAAGGCCAAACCTGCTCTTAAGGCGTGATCGTAATGCTTTAGGAATATCAGGTTATATTTAACTTATTAAACTCAAACTGGCACAACTGTCAGTTTGAGTTTTTTTTATGAGTATTCATACCGAATCGGCACCTGGGGTTAAAAGTAAAAACTGTCAAACAGACCGCCAGATCGGTTTTAAATTTCGTAAGCGGCGTCTACCCCTTCAAATTCTATTGCCATTTTATTGGCCCGGAGTTTACGATCAATTGTCATAAAGTCATGATTAAATGCGGTTTGATCTTCGAATTCTCCCGCGACAGCCTCTAATTCCTTCAAAGCCCTGTCGACTGCCGTAAATTCTTCGATGATCTCAGAAACGTCAAAACCGCAGTCGATCTCACATCCGGAATCCTCCCTGCCGGCAAGTATCAATTCGTATATCTTTTTAGGATCCACTTTCTTTACCCCCTGTTAAGTATCTATTTTTGGATTTATATTACAAAAACATCAATCGTTCTATCGGCTTTAAAAGCCTACCGCTTAGTTCGTAGATACAAGTACTTTCGCAAAACAGTTGGGAAAAGACTTGAGTTATTCGGTTAAATTGCTTATAAGTAATACTAATTACTCAAACTGACCTATTGGCCATTTTGATAATTACGAATTATAAATTACGAATTACGAATTGAGGTTTCGCCCTTGCGGGCGAGGCTATTTAATGAAAAAGTTATGCCATGCAACTCCTTTAGCAGTAATGATTTAAGACGTTTTCGTGGGTGATTTCGGTCGGTTTGAGTAATTACTTAAATACAAACAAATATCGAAAGGGCGTTTGATATGTCTATAAACCGTGTTTGTAAGCTAATGCTTATATTGGGATACATTTGCGGGTTTAGCTCTGTGGTTTTCGCCGAACAATTCCCGCTCCTTGTCCGTGCCGAAAATATCATCGTCCCGCCGTCTACCGGCCCGGTCACTCATCTTGTTGTCAAAAATCAAAAGGCTGCCCCATGTAATTGCAGGATTCAGGTCAAATATGCACAGGACTGGACCATCTCGCCTACGGAGATTGAGATATCACTGAAATCCGAGGAGAGCAGAAAAATCCCTATTTCAATAGATAAGGCGATTGATCTGGAATCCAACTTGTATCCCGTTGAAATAACCGTAATCTCAGGCGATATGCAAAAGGTCTTTAAGCAGAATGTTTTTGTTGCGACCACCCCGGTATTTACGCCTAAAATCGACGGCAATCTAAACGACTGGGAGCCTGCCGTTCCTATCTCATTTGAAACTAAAGGCCACAAAACAATAATCAGGACCGGCTGGAATAAAAAGTATTTCAATGTCGCTGTAGTAGTCGAAGAGGATGAACTTTCCGGTTATAAAGCTAATTCCGATAAGTCGATAGACGCCATTCAATTTGCTATTGCCCCTCGAAAAACGAAAACACCGACAACTGACGATCAGCAATCACAGCGTTATGAATTCCTGATTGTCGATTCCCCCGGTTTTATGTCCTCGGACAAATGCTTCCAGTTAATGCGGCCCGGAGACAATATCGCCGACGCCCTTAAAGAGAGGGCACTTGAACCTCTTCAGATCAAAGACGCCAAAGTTGTTGTTAAACGCAATAAGAATCTTACTGTCTATGAATGTTCGATACCGTTGTCGTTAATGGCGAAGCTTAAGCCCATGACCGGCAGAGACTACCTGATGTCTTTTTTGGTTCACGACCCGGACGGTACGGGTATTCGGGATATTGGTGAGGTCAGCGGGCTTTGGGAGTTTCAGCGTAACAAATTCGCCTGGTCGACGTGGAAGGGTGTTAAATGGCAGGATAGACCACCATACGACAGCAAACTCGAATGGGGTTTTTCCACGTCAAAATACTAGCTCAAAGTGGCCTGCTGGGCGATTTGAAATGAATAATGATAATAACAATTTTTTTATGGAGGTCAAGATGTCCGGAAAAACACATACTTATTTTATGTTGGCAATTCTAATCTTAGCGATTATCACAATATCTGGTTGTGGTAAACCGATCACTAATCCTGTGTCCTCTCCTGCCGCAATAGCAGGTGGTGACATCGTCATAAAAGTAGCTTCTGCTGATGGCATCAATATGTATCATGACGGCACTTTACCTTATCTTGCCGGTTCCAGAGCGGCGTTAGAACTTAAAAAACAAATGGGCGATACTCCGGTTCATGCCGTCATCATCGCTGAATATTTCGAAAATAAATCCGCTAAAAGCAAAGCTCTCAAGGGGGTATGCTCTGTATTTGACAGCAGCATTGTTTATGGTTTTGCGTCTTACGGTTCATTCGGACAGGATGGCTGTTCGGATACAGATACTGTCAGACTCATAGGTATCGGCGGGGCGGGTATACAGGTTTCTGCTGCACTTGAAGAGAACCTTGGTGCAAGCAAGTTGACGATGGAAGACGACCTCGAAGAGTTGCAGAAACGTCTCCAGGGGGCCGGTGCGAGCATTTCGGCTAAACTGCCAAAAACAAAAGACTCAAAGCTTATGGTGCTTATCCCGGATGCTCACTCGCCAAAGAACGCTTTTGTTGTCGAAGGTGCTCAGAAAGTTGTCGGCAAAGAATTCCCTATTACAGGCGGGTCGGCAAACAAAAGCCCCGGTCAGACCTATGTTTACTATCAGGGCAGGATGTTTACAGACAGCGCGATAGCTTTTATGCTGTCCGGCGATTTTAAAGTTTCGCTGGCCGGCAAAAAGGCTGAGGAAAATTCAAAGGTTATCTCGTCAGCTGGTGAAGCTTTTGCCGAAGCTGCCGCAAATCTTGACGCCAAGCCCATCGCTGCTCTGGCATTTAACTGTGCAGGCAGAAAAGGTAAACTGGACAATCTCCAGGATGAGCTAGATGCTATCCAAAAGGAATTCGGCAAAAAGACTCCGATCTTTGGAACTTATTGTGCCGGCGAGATAGGCCCTGCCGATGTTGCCGAAAAGCCTGAGGGTGTTCTGAGTTCAGGGAACGGCTGGCATTTGATGGTGACAATTCTTGGCAGGTAGGGCGGTCGCATAGATTGCGCTGTTGGCTTCTAGCCAACAGCAAATGTCGGCAGGATGCCGACATTACAGGGCAGCCTTAAGAGCGGCAACCAGCCCGTCGATCTGTTCGGCGGTATGGCTGCACTGGACCGAAATTCGCAATCGGGAGCTATCGTTTGCGACAGTCGGCGGGCGTATTGCGTATGCGAAATAGCCCATATCAAACAACTCCGCAGAAACCTTGATTGTCTTGTCCGCATCGCCGATGATAATCGGGATTATGTGTGTCGAGCTTTGTCCGGTATCGAAGCGGGCTTTGGCAAGTTCTTCGCGGAGGTACTGTGCGTTTTCGGCGAGTTTTTTTCGTCTCTCCGGTTCGGTTTTGACGATCTCAAGTGCCGCCATGATCGCGGCGCAATTAACCGGCGGCGGGGCGGTAGTGTATATAAACGGGCGGGCCCTGTTGATAAGGTAATCGATGACGTTTTTGGGGGCGGCAACAATCGCGCCGCTTGCTCCGAAGGCCTTGCCAAGCGGGGCAATAATAATATCGACCTGGCCGGAAAGATTGAGTTCTTCTATTAGTCCGCCGCCGTTTGCTCCGAAACAGCCCACTGAATGCGCTTCGTCAACTATTAGTATGGCCCCGTAGGCATTCTTCAATTCGACAAGCTTTTGCAGGTTCGCTCTGTCGCCGTCCATCGAAAAAACGCTCTCTGTAACGATATATTTCCGATTGTACGTTTTGTCCGATAAATATTTCTCCAGTTTTGAAAGGTCGTCGCGGCGGTAAGTACGGAATTTGGCCTCTGACGACTTCGCGGCGTCGATGATCGAAGCGTGGTCGTATCGGTCCATCAGGACGATGTCGCCTTTTTCGGGAAGTGTCTTCAAAACGGCTTCGTTGGCCGTCCAGCCGGAGTTAAACAGCAGGGCACTGTCACAGCCCATGCAGGCGGCAAAGGCCTCTTCGACGTCTTTATGGGCCTGCTGCGTGCCGCAGATGAGACGTGAGGAACCGGTTCCGTAACCGTATTTGGCCACCGCCTGGCAAACGGCCTCTTTTACGCGTTTATCGGTGGCGATATTCAAATAATCGTTGCTGCAAAACAGTATTTTATCGGAATCGCTGCCGGCAAATCTAACCATTCCGTCACCGGCCGATTCGATGCAGTTCAGGCCGCGAAGCAGGTGTTTTTTGCGTAGATCGCTGAGCTTTTCTTCTAAAAAGTCAAATTTGTCCATATTTCGTATTTTTCCGGTTGAATGACTGTTAGTTTTGCCGATATGATACAATATATCATATAATTATTCAACAAAGCTAATTTCTAATTGCTTATCACTGATAGCTGACAGCTAGACAAAAAGGTTATTTATGGGTATTTACGAGAGAGACTACAATAGAGACGGTTATCGCGGCGGGTCGGGCGGTGTGCGAATATCGCTGCCGCCTATAACACCGGTTGTTAAATGGCTGCTCATCATTAATTTTTCTGTATTCATTGTCTCGTTACTTGGCCCAATAGGCGAATTACTTGGCAAATGGTTTGCTGTTTCAACGATGACCGTCTCCCAGTCATTTCAGTTGTGGAGAGTAATTACATATCAGTTTCTTCATGCCGATGTCTGGCATGTAGTGTTTAATATGATCGGGCTGTACTTTTTTGGCCCGAGACTGGAAAGTCTATGGTCGAGCAGGAGATTTCTCAAATTCTATCTGATCTGCGGAGCGATGGGAGGTTTCTTGTACCCGTTACTGTATCACGCCGGATTCCCGGGAATGACTCCTGGTTACCTGATCGGTGCATCAGGAGCGGTATTAGGTATTATCGCGGCGTGTGCTATCATGTTTCCTCATGTAAAGGTTTATATCTACGGGATTATCCCCATACCTTTGATAATTCTTGCAGGAATATTGGTATTGGTCAGCATGGTCGGCCTCTTTACAGGGGGCAACAAAGGAGGAGAAGCAGCACACCTGGCAGGAATGGCAGTCGGTGCGATATATGTTTTGTGGCAGCCCTGGGTTCAGACTACCCGCATTAAGATGAACGAGGGCAGATGGAAAAAGAAGATTGTCGAGGAACGCGAGCTTCATGCTACCGTCGATCAAATACTGGACAAAGTTCATAAATCAGGAATGAAGAGCCTGACCAGGAAAGAAAAACAGATACTTAAAAAGGCGACCGAACAAGAGCAACGCAAATAAAAAATGCTTCGACCAAAAAGCCGAAGCATTTAATAATAAATCATCGTTCGTAAATTCCAACCTGGCCGCAAGGGCGGTTTGGTTTAGTAGTTCGGGTCGCCGCCGGCAGAGTTTGTATTTATTAAGGCGGTTTCGTCAAAGCCCTTTTTCAAAGCAGCCTTAAGCTGAATCAGTTCCGGCATTAATATCCTGTCAAACGCCTCGGGATCCTTGCCTGGTGCCATGGTCTCTAATTCCAGAATGAACTTTTTAACCGCGGCTTCTTTTTGGTCGGCGCCTTTAAGTTTATTCCATCCCTGGAACTTCTTGCGAACTTCTTCGTAATATCCGGCAAGATCAACCCTCAGTTCGGGTATCCAATCTATCTCGCCGCCCCACATTTTCCCTGTGATCGAACTGCTAAACATCGGGTCGCATTCTTTTGCCTTCTTGACCAGCTTTTCGGCATCTGCGGAAGCATTGTCAGAAATGTCAAAAAACCTGGTTTGTTGAGCTTTGTCCGGCGTAGTTGATCCGAGATATTCGGCAAGAGTCATTTTGCCGAAAAGTGCCAGTATATGGCTCTTGCACACCGTACAGTCAAAGTTTCCGCTTGCAGAGATGCCTTCGTATTCTTTCGCGGCGAGGTCATAATTTTTTAATGCAGCATTAGCGTGTTCATCTGCTGTCGTCGAAGCCGCACTGACTATCTTCTCAAGATTACCCGCTGTCGCGGCATCTGCGGCGGCAATGATAGATTTGATCCTGGAGATAAGATTCTTTTGTGTTCTCACGCCTTCGGCATATACCCCGGCTTTCCACAAATAGCACGCCGCCTTACGATTTTTAGCGGTCAGAGTGCTTGCGCCGCGTTTGACTTTTTCGTATTGCCCCAACGCTTGATCGAGCAGGGCGGTTACCTTGTCGAATTCGGTAAGGTAATCTTTCAAAGCCGCCGACGTTCCTTTGATATAATTCGAGACCGACTCGGCATGGGCGTTATATTTACTTTCGATCTCAGTTAAATCGGCGGTAAGCTTAGCGTTTCCGCCTGCCGAGGTTATAGCTTCTATTTTATCTTTGACGGCAGATATGTCGGCAATGATCTTTTCGACTACAGGTGCAGTTATCGCTGCACGGCTGTCAAGGATCGTTATTTTGTCCTTAGCTGCCTGCAAATCCATCGAATACTTTTTCTTCGACAATCGCAGATCGAAAGCCTCGTTTTGTAGTGCAAGCTTTTCGTCACCCGACAAAGCGTCAGCGGCGCGAAGTTTTTCCATGGCTGACTTTTCTATTAGGTTTGCCATTTCGGCGGCTGTATTAGCTTCGGATTTCAGTTCTTTTATCTTTCGTTCGATCTCGGCAAGCTTATTTTCCTCTGCGTTGAGTTTTGCTTTAAGTCCGGGATAATCATCCGAACCGCCGTCAAGAACGTCAGTGAGCTGCTGCATTTCTTTTTCATTAGCATCGATCATTTCCTGACGCTGTGCCTTGGAAGTCGCAAGGTCTCCCATAAGCAGCACGCTGCTGGAGATTTTGTCTATGAAAGAATCGATCGGTGACGATACACCGACAAGGCCTGACTGTAAGTAAAGAGCTTCGCCAAAAAGAATATTACCGCTGGTTATCAAAGCCGGAGTTTCAGTATTGCCGGGGATACGACTTTTTCGCAGAGAATTTTCAATTTCGGCCCGGGCTTGCTCAAAGCTGTCTGAGATCAGTTTTTGGGCTTTATCGAACTGTTCCTGTGAAATGGCCGCAGCACCGTCAATATTACCGTTTTTGACGGCTTCTGAGGCAGCACGGTCGCCTTCGTGGACAATAAGCCTTGCCTTTTTCCTGCTGTCGGAAATAATAGATCGAGCCTGTTCGGAACTCTTTCTAACTTCCCTGGCTGCCTCTCTCTCGGGTTTTTCTGAACATCCGCTCATCAGGATAGAAACAGACACTGCAATAAATAGTGTATAACGCATCAAAACAATCGCCTTAAATAGCTATTTTCATTAATAATTAACCAGAGATCGAAAAATCGTTCAAATTTCGGTAAAATAAATTACTTGAAAAGAGAATTATGAAATACACCTTGTAATTCATGGAATGCAATACTATATGATACTTTCAAAGCACACTCTTTGTCAAGTTTTTTTAACGCATATTACAGAGCATAACCCGCCAAATTTTAATAACAAATCTCTCGCAAGATACTGTTCGGGCAGAT
>JAIPFN010000270.1 GCA_021736615.1 Phycisphaerae bacterium
GAATGGACGGAAGAAAAACCATTCTCACCTTCGGGCTGCTCAGCAAAAACAAAGGCATAGAGCTAATGCTCCAGGCACTGCCCAAGATAATAGAGCAGGATCCGACAGTTCTATATATTATCCTGGGCACAACACACCCCGGAGTAATACGCCATGAAGGTGAGGCATACAGGTTCTCCCTGCAGAGAATGGTAAAGGACCTCGGCCTGCAGGACAACGTGATCTTCCACAACCGATTCGTAAACAGCGAACGCCTGCACAACTTCCTGTGCGCCGCCGACATCTACGTAACCCCCTACTCAAACGAGCAGCAGCTCACCAGTGGAACACTGGCATTTGCAGTAGGCACCGGAAAAGCCGTAGTATCGACGCCGTACTGGGCCGCACAGGAACTCCTCGCTGACGACAGAGGCAAACTAGTTAACTTCAAGGACCCCGAAAACCTCGCAGAAGCCATCATCAACATCATAGAAAACGAAAGTCTATTCGACTCGCTCAGAAGAAGGTCATACGACTACGGAAGAGATATCACATGGCCGATGATCGGAAAAAAATACTGGAAACTGCTCACCGGAAAAAGACAACCCGTCAGGTTCGCAACCAAGCGGACTTCGGTAATAGAAGAAGCCGTCTCAATACTGGAAGTTCCCGAACCGCCTCTTGACCACCTTCTCAGAATGTCTGACTCAACAGGCATCCTGCAACACGCGAAATTCATCACCCCGAACCGCGACCATGGATACTGCACAGACGACAACTCTCGTGCCGTTATCGCGATGGCAAAATACTACGCCCAATACGCCGAACCCGAGGCACTGAGACTTTTTGATACATACCTGTCATTCGTATTCCACGCCCAGAAAACAGACGGAACCGTCAGAAACTTCATGAAATACGACCGAAACTGGGTAAAAGACGAGCCTGAACATGACTCGCTCGGAAGGACGCTGTGGGCATTTGGAACCGCAATGGCAAAACCGCCGATGCCTAGGTACCTGCCGATCATCAAGGACTGCTTCGACAGATCCGTAAACCACGTACCGGGCCTTTCGATGCGAGGTAAATCATATGCACTCTTCGGAATGGCCGACTACCTCCAGCAGTTCCCCGGTGCAAGCGACATCAAAAGATACATCTCGATGGTCGCAGACGAACTCGTTGAACACTACGAAAAAAACGCCTCAGAAAACTGGCAGTGGTTCGAGGACATCCTGACATACGACAACGCCGTCCTGCCGCACGCACTGTACCTGGCGGCAATGACACTGGAAGACGCAAGCTACCTCGAGGTCGCACAGAAAACCTGCGCCTTCCTGCTGGAAAACACATACAACGGCGAACACTTCAGCTTCATCGGGTGCAATGGATGGTATAAACAAAACGGTGAAAGGGCATACTTCGATCAGCAGCCGCTGGAAGTTGCGAGCACCACGATGATGCTAAAAGCCGCCTTCGACGCGACCGACGACAGGGAATATCTCAGGCTGCAAAGAAAAGCCTTCCACTGGTTCCTCGGAGAAAACGACCTGCACATACCAGCCTACGACTTCAAGACTAAAGGATGCGCAGACGGACTCGAACCTTCCGGAATGAATCTCAACCAGGGAGCCGAAAGCATGCTAAGCTTCTTGCTGAGCCTGCTATGCACCGTAGAGGGATACAGCACAAGTCCGAAGTCCAGAAAAAGCAGCACGATAGTCCCGCAGGAAAAATCGGAAATGAAAAAACACCCGTCACTAATAAAAGAGATGCCGGCAAAACCAAGACTAAGCATACAAGCAATAGAAAGACCGGCATAACTGTAACGCAGCAGGGGAACCCCTTGCCGGTGCCAAAAAAAAACTAACCGCTGACCGCTAATTGCTGATAGCTATTCCACAATCTCGACTTCGGGAACTTTAAAAACTTTCGGCTGAGGTTCTTCCGCCTGAAGTTTAAGTTCCTCTTCGCCTTCATGATGCACCGGCGGGGCAACCACTACCTTTTGGGGAGCAGACTGGGGGGCTTTCTTGACCTTATTCCGCGTACCAAACTGACCGCACCAGTTACTATTGAAGACTTTCGGCCAGTGAATATCGGTGTGGATTTTGCCGACAGATTCCATCTTCGTAACGAACTGACACGGATTCGGCTGCGGGGCATGACGTCTGCAATCGCCGAAATTTTCATCGGTCTTCTCGAAATACAGACAATTTACACAACACATTCCTGCTATCGGAGCACTCATCTAAAACCTCCCTTCGAAAAGGTTTAAAGTTTAAAGAACACACACAAAAAGCAAATCTTATATTCAACAAAACCAAGTATAACACCAAAGCCTGAAAATGTCAAACAATCTCATTAAAAAGACAAAAGTAATTGCCAGATATACATATACCCCAGCGCATCGTTATCTTCCCAGATACGCTTGAATAGCTCTTCATCTCCGTTTATATCCGGCAGTTCTTTACGAATTTCTTCCCACGAAAGGCAAATACCCGGCTTTAATTCATTTGTTTTATTTTCAGTCATAATAATTCCCTTACTCAAACTGACTTACATTAATCCAAATAACAATGTGAACTACCGAAATTAAAGGGCTCAACGAAAATCTGTTTTTATAAAAATGCCTCGGCCTTAAGGCCGAATCCTAAATTCGTAATTCGTAATTTATAATTCGTAATTCTCAAACTGACCGCCAGGTCAGTTTGAGCTAGTAAACGCCGTAATCGCGTGTAAATTCCGTCATCGCTTTGACATTTTCAATAGAAGCTTCGTTTTGCATAATAGCCGAAGCATCCATGATATATCCCCCGTCAGCGGCGACTTCGTCAATCACTTTCTTGCAAAACTTCCGAACCGCATCCGGCGTTTCATACGCCAGCAGATAATTAGGTATTCCCCCGCTGATACAAAATTTGTGACCGATCTTTTTGTGAACCTCAAAAACATCGTCCTGATCGACATGAAAAACTATCGACCCGGCAGGCAGTTCCAGGAAAGAATCCAGATGATCCATCCAACGCCCTTCTGCATAGAAAAGCGTCTGATGACCGTTACGCCAAATCTCTTCAATGATCGGCTTGAGCGTCGGCCATTGCAGATTGTTGAACTGTTCCTTATTGATAAACGGCGTACATCCCCGATGCATCCAGAAACCTATCGGTACGTTCTTATTCGGATCGGCTCCGGAAAGCGCAGTATGCAGCAGGTGCGGCATAAGGGCCTCGCAAGCCTTAAGAACTTTTTTCGGACGCTCATAAAGATCCATCGTCAATCCAATATACCCGCGAAGCTTATCTGCCATAATATCGAAAGGAGCCTTAAATATCCCCGAGATCGCCGAAACAGTCCCGGACTCATTTTTCAGCCTCTCGATCTGCGGCCCAAACGCATTGAAATAACTGAGCATCGCCATCCCCCCTTTCAGGAAAGACAGGTTGTTGCGAAGCGACGTCGGCTCGCCCTGGGCACTTACAAACTTCGACGCCCGCGGCAGCCAGACATTGAACAAAAATTCCGTAGGATTAGCCGCAAGCTGATCGTACTCATCTTCCTTCATAAAGGCGTCCCCTTCAGCCGGCTCGCGATACTGAAACCCGGTATCGGCCGGAACATCCATGCCAGGCACACCGTAATATTTCAGCCCGACCGCCTGGGTAAGCCCCGTCCAGACATAAACCATATTCGGAACCACCGCGTCCCAGTCGAAGTCCGCCGCACATTTGAGCGCCGCCTCAAACGCCATATTATAATCATGGCTGACCTGCTGACAGGTGTAACCGGCATATTTAGCGGTAAGCTCGGCGACAAACGACCGAATCGGAACCATATCCGGCTTTTCGTTCCGCATCGCAGTAACATACCGTTTCATCCGCTGATCATACAGTTTTTGCATATCATACCTTTCAGTAAAAACTCATCAATCGCCCCGCATTCTACACAAAGACACAGCCGGTTTCAACACCAAAATGAATGGAACCGGATTTGATGGTTTTAAGTGAAACCGGCACTAAACTAGCGGCATTAGGCAAATTGTAACCGTTCACAGCAAATGAACCACTAATAGACTCGAATAAACACTAATAATTGAAAGTGAAACATGTGTGTGTTCATTCATATTAGTTAATCGCTTTTTTCTATCTAATTTTTCATCTGACCATTATCGGCTAATCGGTAGCTAAATTCTTTTTATCTTTTTTAATTAGTGTTTATTAGTGTTCATTCGTGGTTCTTCTCCATGGACGGTTAAGGCAAAATTTGTTCAAAAAAGGAACAAACCGTAACAAATCCGTAACATTTGTCCGGATAATAACAGGTGACGTTCAGGTTAATTTATGGTAAATTGTTTAATTAAGGAGACGAAGTCATGGCAAAAGGAAAAATTTATTTAGTGGCGTTATTGTTGGTCGCTTCGGCAATGCCGGTTCTGGGTTCTACGATAAGCACCCAGATACGCGAAGGGGTCTACAAAGAAGAAGTGGAAGGAGACCTCGATGCGGCGATTAAAATCTACGAGGGGATAATCACCGCCCACGCAGACAACCAGCGCTACGCCGCACAGGCAACGTACCGCCTCGGATTGTGTTATCTCAAGAAGGGACAAAACGATAAGGCCATTGAACAGTTCGAACGTATCGTTAAAGATTACCCAACAGAGAAAACAACGGCCAGAAAAGCCGAACAGCAACTTAAGAAACTCAAACCGGCAAATAAAGATGAGGGCTCAATGATGATGGGAGACCCCCGTAAGCCATCTGTCATCGATTCTTTTCCGAAAACCTATTCGAACGATGTCTCGGCTGATGTCGACAAACTTACTGTTACATTCGATCAGCCCATGATAAAGGAGAATTTCTCGTGGGTTAAATGGAACTATACGTTTCCTGAAACTCCCGGCAAACCTTATTATGACGAAAAGGCTACGACGTGTACGCTGCCTGTTAAACTTGAGCCGGGCACTGCTTATCTGCTTCGGATAAACGCAAAACAGTACAGCAACTTCATGAATCTCGATGGAGTCAGGGCACAGCCGTTCGTGCTGGTCTTCGCCACAAAAGACAAAGATGGCAAACCAACAACCATCCCGGAAGAAATGCTGAAGTTTGCGAAATACATCAATGGGCTCAATCCGACATCCAACAAACTCGCCGCCGAGAATCTAGCCGGACAAGGCTGGGAGCTTTGGCAGCAACGCAAACTTGCCGAAGCTGAGGAGAAATTTAAAGAGGCTATCGACAAAGATGCCGGCTGTGAAAATGCATACCAGGGACTCGGATGGGCTCAACTTAACCAGGGCAAGAAAGCCAACGCTAAGGATTCGTTTGAAAAATGTATCAAGCTAAATGCCAACAATTCCGCTGCACTAAACGGCCTTGGCTGGATCGGTCATGGAGAAGGCAAAACGGACGAAGCTATTGAGTGGTGGGAAAAAGCGGTCAAGGCTCAGCCCGGTGCAACAGCATCACTTAACGGACTTACACAGGTTTATATGGAAAGAAAGGATTACGAAAAGGCACTTAAGTATTATGATATGTGGCTTAAGGTCGAACCGAACAAAGAGAAAATTCGGGAAATTGAGATACAAGCAGGCAATATAAGAGGCATGAAAGAATTCCGTGATAGAACAATTAAAAATCTCTTAAAAGACTTAGAAGATTCACGAATTACTCAACCTGGGAAATTTAAAACCTTGAACAGTCTTATCGAGATCGGAACCCCGGCAGTTGAGTTACTCATCGAGGAACTTGACAAATCTAATAACTGGCAAGTAGCAAAGGCGCTTGGTGCGATAAAAGACAAACGAGCAGTCGGGCCGTTGATCAGGAAATGGGAAAAAGCTAATGAATCTCCGATGAACGATGTTATCGCAGAGGCACTTGGAATTATTACCGGCAATAAGTTCGGCAAGGACCTTAAGGCTTGGCAGGACTGGTATGCTGTAACAGAAAAGTATATTACGCCCGAGGCGACTTTACGTGGGTTCATGTCAGCAGCTGCTGACATGGATAGCAAAAAAGCTATGAGTTTTGTCGCCGTTGACAGCCATGACTATGAGGACATCAAGAAAATATTCGACAACCCCAAACATCCATTCAATACCATGTTCAAAAAACTTGATAACTCTAAGCTGGAAATCGTTAAGGTAAATATCATTGATAATATGTGTTCGGCGGTATGGCGAGTTACTTTCAAAGAAGATTGTGATCTGGGTAAAGCAACCTTTAAAGCCGGTGACACATATGACATCGACGGCAATCTGAATAAATCAAAAGACAAATGGCTGATAACTGGGATATAACCTCTTAATGAACAACCAGAAAACAACAACAAATCCCTCAAACCAGATTCGGTGGGTGATATTGCTGCTTGCGATAGCGGTGATATTGCCCACCGTCTGCTTGCTGTATTTTATGGCACAGGCGGCCGAGAATGATCGCCTTGCCATGCGACAGAAGATGATCGACTTTTATACGAAGAAGATAAACGAAGTCTTTCCGATACCTTCGGAACCCCTGGAGTTCGCCGAATTAAGCCCTAATGCAAGTCTTGAGCATATTGCTCTTGATCTAAGAAGACTCGAGCTTTCAGATGCGAATATTAATCACCTATTGTTCGAGGATCCGCATTACTCAAATACGCGCATTTGCAGTTATGTTATTTATGACTCTAATGATATTATGGTGCATCCGGTGCTGGAAGAAGCTGAAATTGTACCGGCTGGTTTTGATGAGGTTGCCGAGAGGGCTTATCAGCTTGAATTCCAGGATGTTAATATTCCGGCGGCAATTGAGGAATATACCAGGATAGATAAAGATTCCAAGGATGACAGGATTAAATTCGCCGCTAAAATCGCAACCGTACGCTGTCTGGAAAAAATGGGTAAGAATAAAGAGGCCGTTGAACTAGCAACTAAACTGTCCTATCTCAAATCAGAAAAGATTCCAAGACACCTGTCAAGCGATATTTTAAATGCAAGAGTTCTACTTGCAGGGCTTTTAGCAAAAAAAGACTCTAAAGAAAGTCAAAGTCAAATCAAAAACCTTGCTTACAAAACGCTATTGCCACAGACTCATTACACTTCAGAAACACGAGCCTGGGCACTTAGGAGCATTAATAAGTACATAATTCCAAGTATCATCATCGAGGACCCTTTTGATGCGATACTTCCTGAGGTAACCAAAAATGTAATTGAACTGGAAGATATGGCTGTTTCGGCGGCTGAAATATATCCGAATCCTGAGGCGTTTAAAGACTGGTCTGATAGGACATACAGGCAGATACAGTCTGATCCCCTGCTGTACGGAATTCACTTTGGGGCAGGCGGTAACCATTTTTTAAGAGTACTCAGCAAAGATAACATTGCTCATCAACTGCGAGGTAGAGCCGCCCGCATCAAGGACGAAATGATATTCTTCCGAATATATGATGACCGGGGAGAGTTAATTGCTGGAGAGCCACGATTGTACAGAGGTACAGAAGTTCAATTCGGCAACAAGTTCTTTGAGATTGTTCCCGGGGAAAATTATCCTGACTGGAAGGTTGAATTCTATTTTCACAGCGGAACATTTTCTGATGCGGCAAAGCGTCAGAAACTTATTTATCTCTGGACGGGGATTTTGCTGACATCGCTGATACTTATTGTTTCGAGCCTTGCCGGTAAGAGTATTTTAAAGCAAGCTACGCTTAATACGCTTAAGAATGATTTTATCGCGACCGTTACTCATGAGCTTAAGACTCCGCTTGCTTCTATGCGGGTTCTGGTCGATACTTTGCTTGAGGGTAGTTATAACGACCAAAGACAGGCTGTTGAGTATCTTCAGTTAATATCTAAAGAGAACAAGCGATTAACCGGGCTTATAGATAACTTCCTGACATTTTCACGCATGGAACGCAACAAGCAAGCCTTTGACATTGTCAACTGCCCTGCCGCCGATATTGTAAATGACGCAGCAGCGGCGGTTAAGACAAAGTTCAGCGAAAAAAATTGCAGATTTTCTGTAACGATCGGCGATAATATCGC
>JAIPFN010000271.1 GCA_021736615.1 Phycisphaerae bacterium
GAATAAACCACTTCTCAAGGATCGCAAGCTGCTTTTGAGCACTCTCGAACATGGCCATACGGTTGGCGTTGGACTGGAAGATCGTATCGGAAGACTTGGATTTTTCAAGCTGGGCCTTATCCAGTTTCTCACGTTCGGCAAGGCTCTGCTGATGAAGCTGAACCGCAAGAACAAAGAAGATCAACGCACCGCCAAGTATCTGCCAGCCAAGTGCAACCGAAGCAGTTGCCCCCGAAAAAACTCCAATAAGCAGCGTGGCCACAAAGAAGATTATGCTCAATCCGAGCGACGCCAAGGCAACGTATTCAGCCCGTTTAGACGATATGTTCATGTATATTTCCCTGTTCTTAACTCAAACTAACCGAAATTAACCTGGAAAACATTGTAAGTCGTTACAGTTTAAAGGTGTATTCAGCTTCCGTCTTTTCGTAAAATAGCCTCGGCCATCAGGCCGAATCTCAAATTCGTAATTCGTAATTCGTAATTCGTAATTTAAATTTGTCATTATTAAAGTGCTAAAATCATTTAATAACGAACAAATTGTCGTCAAATTATGTATCCACTAATAATAAACTGCAAAATTGGTTCAAAAAATTTTAAAAATTTAATTTTCAGTTGCTTTTATTTTTTAATTTGGCGTAATATACCAATATACAGCTAATAAGTGTAGTATTAAATTCAGGAAAAACACAGTGCTAAACAAACTTTTTACAGTTGCCAAAAACACTTTCACCGAAACTTTGAGACAGCCGATTTACAGCGTTATTCTTGCGTTTGCGCTGTTTTTATTCATCCTAAGCCCATCGATAACGATGTACTCACTTGACGAAGACATCAAACTCCTTCGTGAGATTGGGCTTTCTACGCTCTTTATAACGGGATTGTTCATTGCAATTTTTTCTGCGGCCTCGGCTGTAACCGAAGAAATAGAGTCGAAGACCATCACAACCGTGCTGTCAAAACCGATCGGACGGCCTACTTTTATCTTCGGCAAATTCCTGGGTGTTACTGTAGCAGTTTCCCTGGCACATTATATTTGTACTATAGCATACCTAATGATAGTACGCCACGGGGTGCTCGAGACGGCAACCGACACCCACGACTGGCCGGTAATAACTGTCGCGGTGGCGGCACTGGCCGGAGCTTTCTTGCTAACTGCTTTCCTGAACTACTCTTACGACTGGAATTTCCCGGCGACAATGGTGACCACAACAGCGATTTTCGCCACATGCGGAATGGGCGTACTGGCTCTATTCGACAAACAATGGCATTTCAACCCAGCTGAAAACCACATAGAAATTTTTGATATTAATGCCGCAGTACTGCTTTTGCTGGCCGTGACAATCCTCGTAGCCATTGCCGTGATGTTCTCAACCCGCTTTAACGTGGTGCTAACCCTGATTTTCTGTGTCGGGGCATTTTTATTGGGCCTGATCAGCGATTACGTCTTCTCTCGCAACGCAGACGAGCATTTATGGGCCAAAATCGGAGAAACAGTATCGCCTAACCTGCAGGTCTTCTGGATAAGCGATGCAATTTACGAGGGCAGCGACATACCGGCCGCCTACATCCTCGATAGCGGCATTTACACGGCATTTTATGTAGGCGCGATACTGCTCCTAGCCATAGCAATGTTCCAAAAACGCCAGGTAGGATAACAAAAAACAACGTGCTGTTGGCATCATGGGCATTACTCCCCCAGAAGCGCGAGTGCGCGAGCACTCCGAATAAAACCCCAACAAAACAAAAGCGAATCCGAAATCAGAAACGGTGTGGTGCTGATGCTCATTTTTCTGATGCGTATAAAAAAAGCAGGGAACATCAGCATTTCGCTGGCTCCCTGCTTCGGTTGGGCTGTTTGATACCCGCATTGAGGGTTCTAATAGCAAAAACGAGATTTAAATAAATACAGTATTCCTTCAATTAACCTTAATTAACTTGCCATTGCTGTCCCAATAAAGGTTGTATTTTTTGCCGTCAATACGATCTTCAAAATGAGTAACAGTACCGTTTTTGCTGAAATAAATAATCCCATGAGGTCCGCGATATATCTCTGGGCTTTCACTGTCCGGATAAAGAGAGAATTCAAGTCGCCCTTCCCCTTCTCTGTTGATAAAATAAATTTTATCATAAGTACTGCCAAATACCTTTTGCAATGTAATTCGACCATTGGAAGTATCGATACATCTTGTTTTAGGAGGGTGAGGTCCATAAGGAATTTTTTTCACCTTCCCTTCCACGATCGCCGTCCTAATCCCTAGAAGAAAAACCTCAATGTCCTCTAAAGCCTTATTTAAATGTTCAGTAAGAATCGCCTCTTTTCCAGCCAACTGCTTGGCTAGCTGCTTAGGAATCTCAGGATCATCAAGTCTCTGTTGACCTCCCAAGTCTAATTTCTCTCTAATATCAGAACTAACAGTCTCTCGATTTTTGATGTACCCAATAAAAGCGACAACCAAAATCAGTGCTATTGCAATTATCATTAATAACTTCATCTTGTTTTTCATTTCGACATCCTTTTATAAATGAGGGAAAAACACATCTATTGTCAAATTCTTTACAGACCGCCCAGCCCGTCGCACGCACTCATGGCCAAAGCTTTAGCTTGGACAAGAGTGACATCACCATTGTTTCACAAACGCATTGAAATCTTTAAGATTTATAATATCATCGGCAACCAGATCGCAAGCAGAGTTCCACTCCGCATCCCCTGGCCCTGCCATCACACTTCCAATCAAATCGCTCCTGAAAACTTACAATATCTACAATAAGCTAAACCCGGCAAAACAGCAAGCTAAAAACATCTCAAACATAAATTTATTTCAATATCTCATCTTCTTTCTCTTAGTTGCTTTTCATTTTTTTATTAGTGTAAATTAGTGTCAATTAGTGGTTCTTTTCACCACTTACCACTTACTACTTACCACTCACGAGTATACCCGCAAAGCGGGTATACTACCTTTGTTGAATTTAGTTTCCCTATTCTTTTGACGTTCAAAAAAGTGAAAAAGTGCGCAAAAGTGACCAAAAAGTGCGCAAAAAGCGCGCAAAAATGCAAATTTCTGACGTTTTTTGGGCCTAATTTCGCCCCAAAACACCCAAAAACCATAGGTGGGAAATGTCGACAATGTCCAGTATTCGCCTGTTTTTGACAAAATACCAACATCTACTCTTGCAATTTTTCAAAAAAAATGTACAATAGTTTGTAACTATAGCAGGCGCCGGCAGTCTTTTATATAAAGGCCAGATATGCCTTATAAACGGTTGTAAACACTTTAAACAAGGAGTATTGTAGATGTTAAGCCCGCAGCAGAAAAGAACCATCATCGTATGTATCTCGTTATTGGCAATGACTTTATCGACCACCATCCTCGCCGAAACAATAGGCCAGAAGATCATACGCCTTCAACGCGAAAAAGAGCAAGGCAAACAATCAGACTACGACAGAAGCCAACTCCAAATAAAAGAAATCAAAAAACCAGCCGCAGAACCAGAAAAACCGGCCTCAGAGCCCGAAAAAACCATAACAGAGCCAGAAGCTTCCTCTCCAGCAGAGCCTGTCGCAACCCCCATAATAGTGCCCTCAAAACCTGTAATCGACGTTTCTAACTCAAACGACCCGCTCAATCTCGTCCCAGCCGATGCCCTGTTCTGTGTGCGGATAAACAACTTCGGCGACGCCCTGTCAAGGCTCGACCAGTTCCTGTTAGGCGTTATACCGATGATGCCCCCACTGACCTCGTTAGCCAACACCCAAATCGCAAACATAATCGGCAACCCAACGCTAAGCGGAATCAACTTCGACGGCAACGTCATTATATTCACTACTTTCGACCTAGCCGCCAATGAAGCAACTGATGCAATCCTTGCTCCTGTAACGAGTTATGAAGAATTTGTCAACGGCCATCCAAATTGTTCAAAACCCGATGCCGACGGATTCCGTACTATAACCTCACAGAATACCAAGCTAGATAAGCTGATAATCGCCAGAGCCCCGGGCGGCAAATATGCATACATCACCGGAGCCGTCAATAAAGCCACCATGCTAAAATTGATAAACTCTGCAAAAACAAATTCAATGGTCGGCGTACTGACAGCCAATGAAAAAAAACTCGCTAGTACCGCGCCGCTATGGGCTTACGGTAATTTAGAATTGATAGCCTCTAACTTCAAACCGAAGATCCGAACGTTCCTGAAATCGATACCGAAACTAGCCGGAAAAGATTCCTCTGAGATCGTCCCCAATAACATTGGCAAGTTCAAATCCGTAAGCCTGACCTTGAACCCTTCAGATCAAAAATTAACCCTTGGACTTTCATTGACGGCCAAGCAAGGCACCGAACTTGCAAACCTCCTGGTCGCCGACCCAACCGCCAAAAAAGGCTTTGGTCTTACCGGATATCTCAAAAAAAATGCAATAATAAACTTAGTTGTAAAAATTAACAAACCCCTGCGTGATAAGATTATAGACCTAATAATCACTTCGACTCCACCTGAAGACGCAACCATTGTCAAACAAATGGCAGACATTGTAGGTTCTGAAATGGCATCTTCATTGTCGTTTGCGCAAGATGGGATGTCGTATTCAAACGCAACTATTTTTCAACTTAATGATCCGCAAAAAGCATCTGACCTCTTTGATCTACAGTACAAAAAACAGGCCTCAATGCAGAACTCCGGCCCAATGAAAATAAACGGGATCGAAACCTTCAACAATACCCGTATATACTTACAAGAACGAACAATAGCAAGGGCTTATCCGATCTCCAATAATGCAAGTACGGCAGTTTCAAGCGACAAATTTCTTTACTGCACCGGCAGTTTAGACGAGATGAAGAAACTTATTAATAAGTCTCAGGTTCCGGTAATGAAGCCTTCGGGTGATATAGCGAAGGCACTGCAAATCGTTAACAACTCGGATAACATGGATTTCATCGCATCCTTAAACCTGCTTAGACTGGTCAAACTCGGTCTCGGCAGCAAGGCGGCCAGTTCGGGATCAGTACCTCTAGCCCCGATCAAAGCTATTATGATTTCTGAACTTAATACTGATTTTAACAGTTGCATGGCCATTGCGGGTAAGTTTGACAGTGGAAGAGCCGATCTTTGCTTAGTACTGCCTAAAGACCATCTGATGGAAATATTCAGCTTATACTTAAAAACACAAATGAAGATGCAAAGCACACCGAAGCCTTAGAACGTTTAACGTGCTGCGTTAAGACAATAGATCGGCAGCTATAAAAAAGGCCAGGGTTACTGTTTTGGTTTTCTTAGTCTGTCTGCTAATACTGCTGCTGACAGGAGGCAGGTTGCTATTATCGAGCCTACTAGTGCGTAGTCTCTCCAGCGGTATATCTCCGCTTCGGTGGCTAGGCGTTTTTTGGTTACTGCATCCCAGTAATTATTTTCAGCCTGACCGCTTAGTTGTACATGCTCAATTACACTAGCCGGTGGAGCGGGGTCGGCGATACGCCATGCGAAGATGCCGAACATCATACAGGCAGCAAGTGCCCACGAAATCGAGATCGTTTTGAAATACGTCTTTGGACGGCGCGTACCTACCGAACCGACATGGGCAGCGATGTCTTTGAGTATCTCGGCGGAATCTGGGTCGTATGAAATGCGGTCAAGGACGGCTGTCCTTATATTGGCGGGCAAAAGGTCGGCGCGGCCTTCGGCTACGAGGGCGATGTATTCGTCGTAATCAGCTTCGGACAAATCTTCCGAGCAGGATGAAAAAGCTTGCTCGAATAAGATCCTGAGCTTTTGAACATCAGTTAAATTGTACGAGTTCATTTTCTTTTCCTTTCAGCTATCAGCGGTCAGCAGTCAGCTATCAGCTATCAGCTTGCTGTATTTTATTGTCTAATTGCTATTTGTCAGTTGCTTTTGTTTTTTCAGGGTTTTATTCGGGCAGCTTGCGCTGCCGCGCTTTTATTTGACTTTGTTAATTTTTTGATTATTCTGTCCAGGCTTTTTGCCATAGGGTTGCGAAGGCTGTTTCTATTTCTCCGCTTAGGTCTATCCCTTCGGTTTCGGCGAAGGCTTGCTTTATTATCTCTATTGCCTTTTTCAGGTGGCGGGTTGTTTTTGACTCGGAGAAACCTAACATCTTCCCGGCCTCTTTTTGCCGCATTCCCTTTCTGTATACCATCATAATCAGAAAACGCTGCTCGGTCGTGAGGCTCTTGTAGGCCTGCTGAAGCCTTTCATAGACTAGTTTCATCGTGTCCTTTGTGACAAGCCTTTGTGTCGGCGAATCGGCAGAATTCGTGGCGGGCCGGTCGAAGCCATCAAGTGCCGACAAAAAGTGATCCGGTTTTTTCTTTCTGTTTCGCTGTATCGCGATCCGCTTTGAAATCACAATCAAATAATTTAACAATTTAACTAAACCCCTGTAACGAATGATCTTTGCCGGGCGGCGGCCGTCGGGGAGCGGGTCCTTTTCGGTATCGTCGTCGATGACCTTTGCAAGCGTTTCCGACCAGGCGTCCTGTGGTGTCATATCGGCGAGAGGCATGTGCGAAAGGCTGTTCATTATTCGGCCGGAAAGTTCTGCGTCTATCACTTCCCAGGCAGGGTCGATCCTGAAACCGGCAGCACCGGCGAGATAGAGATCCTCAAGATAGACGGGATTAACATCGTTGGAACGGACGCAATCGACGTGCCTGGCGAAGAGTTCTTTCGGCCAGAGGATCTTTGTCCATCGAGCGATCGCGTTTTTGTATGCCTTTTCTATTGTGAATTCAGCCATGTTACCCTTTCTCAATCTGACCTTTGGTCAGATTGAGATTTATTATTTATTATTTATTATTGATTATTCAATGATTCGGCCTTCGGCCGAGGCTATTTTTTATTCGCGGGCTGGAAGCGGCCGCTACGGACCAGCATGGGCACAGCCCATCCTACCTTATAGTTCATATATGTCAAGGGTTGGTTTTGTTTGTGCTGCCTTCTTTTAGTCTTTGTACCTCGCCTGAAAGGAAATCGTTGAAACGCTCGAGCTTTTTTGAGAGCTTGGAAATATCCGACATCAGCAGTTGATGGTCGAAAGCTCGCTGGGGCTGAGCGGTTGCCGCGGCGTTTTTAACCGGCTGGGGCGGTGGTGGGGCAGCTTGAGACTGGGCGGTATTCGCCGCCGACAGATCGGTCTGCAAATTGACATACTCGTCAAGCATCTCGACAGGATTGTTGGCAGCATTTGCGTATTCGGCTGGGGCAATAGTAATCGGCGGTGCAACGGGAGCAGCCGGACTTGCAACCTGGGTGGGCTGAACAGAGGCTACCGGTACGGTATAGCGGTATAACAGGCCGGCTGTCGTTATTGCCGATGCTGTTACGGAAACGAAAATTATGAAAATTGTCTTAAACATTTTTTAGCTCCTTAGTAGAACCTTTTCTATAATGAATATAACTTTACCATCTGCGACATTAAACTTGCCGCCGAGGACCTTTACATCTCTTAGCGATAAACTTCTTCTGGAAACCTCGGCGATCTTTGCCGACTCTATTGTCCTTTCTACATCGACGGGTACGAGAACGGCGAGACGGCTGCCGGTTGGCATTTTCAGCGAAGTTTTTATCGGTGCAAATGCCGGTACGTTATCGACTATTCTCAGGCTGTCGCAATATCGGATCGTCGGTTCGACGTGCAGGGGTTTGACGCTTACGCTTGTGCCGTCGATAACGACCTGCCGCTTTACGCTGCCGCCTGATTCGTAGATGACCAGTTTCATTCCGGAAGTGTTAAGAATAGAAACGGCGTTATTGAGGCTGCCCCAATTGATCCTTACGACCGGTTCGGCGATGCCGTCTGTCTGGCCGGCAAAATCACCGGGGCTGTCCTTGGCGGCGAGCTGTTTATTTGCAGTCTCTACCAGTTCGGGAATTTCTACGGGCATCGGCGGTGTTTGCTTTTCCGGCTGCTGGGCGACTGGCTGCGGTTTTGGCTCGGGTTCTTTGACGGCGACTTCGG
>JAIPFN010000272.1 GCA_021736615.1 Phycisphaerae bacterium
GACAACTTCTTCGACATTCTCTAACTCTTCTAATCCAGAGGTCTTAAACTTAGCTGCTAAAAGCTCTTTTTTAGGGCTGAGTTCTGAAATGTCTACTCTAATTATGTTTTTCTGAAGAACAATCACTGGGAAATCAAGACGTGATATTTCAAGCTTGGATTTGCTAGTTTTTTTTATTCCTATGTTTTTATATTCCAGTTTTAAGATATTGCTTAATTCTGATAGGGATTCAGAAACAAAAATATCTAAATATGTGCTTAAACAGTGTGTCTTAGAGCGTCCTCTGGAAATCACGTCTGTTATTTGTATTATTCTGAATGCCTGGATTTCAGGGGGATTAAGGCAAAAGACTTGATGGTCGTTCTTGAATTGATTATAAAGATAGGAACGAAATTTAATATAAATATAATTATCAGTTATTGCAATGAGCCAATTTGTAGGTTTGAGTTTTTTAACTATATCCAATATACATTTATAAATAAGAACTACACAGAACAAACAGATAATCGCAAGAGCCAGCAGCGGAATGATCCCCGATATATACCCCCAAATACCTAATATTTGTAAAATTGTATAAAATACAAGAATTGCAGTGCTTTCGAAATAACTATTTTTGAAAACTCCTGAGAAATTGCGACTGTCAATCTCATCTAATCTGATAAACTCCATGAAGGCTCCTTTTTTCGAATTATACAATAATCAATAGACATTATTCATTATAATCAAACGGTTCTACTCCGCGTTTGGCCCGCAGTTCATTCTGCATCGTATGGAGTCTTTCATTAAACGCCCTGGAAAACCCCTCGTCTCCGAGTTCCTTGATTTGCTCAGGCGTGAAACCTTCGCCGTATTTGATATACACTCTCCCGAGTTTCGGGAATTTCCTATCCCGCGGCCAGCACTCGTATGCCCCATCGATCACGACAGGCACTACCACGGCTTTGCTACGGCGGCTAAGCAAGCTGAACCCCGCCTTGATATCGGCGATCCTGCCGTCAGACGTCCGCGTCCCTTCCGGGAACAGGCACACAACCTTACCTTCTTTGAGGATTTCGATAGTCTTCTTCATGGCCGCCACATCGGCCTCTCCCCGCCGGATCGGGATAGTATTAAGCGTAGAAAGCAGCATGCCGAATAATTTGTTATTAAACAGCGTACTCCTGGTGACAAAGGACATATGCCTCCAAAGCGGAAGCTGGCAGAACATCGGGTCCAAAAAGCTCTGATGGTTGCTAAGCAGCATCACCGGACCTTTACGCGGGACATTTTCTTTCCCTTCGGCCCTCATCAAAAACAGCGGATAGAAAAATACGCGCAAAACCGTCCGCACAAATTCGTACCAGACAATATGAACAAATTCCATGATCTTTTTCATAAATATTACCTTTCACATTATCAGGGCCGCCGGCCCGTTTGCCGCTATAATACTACATCTGAAATAAAATTCAATAAAGAACATCAAGTCTCCTCCCCCGTATGTATTAATAGACATGAGTGCGGGAAAAGTCGGAGGACAGGTTTCCCCCTCTGGTTATGAAAATCAGAATTTCCTCCTCCTTAACATAGGGCCTGGCCGGGAGATGAATCGGCCGGGCTTTTTTATGTCCCTCGCGGAGTACCCCGCTTTCCCATTTTTCAGGCATTTTTTCAATCACCTCAAAAACTTTTAAAGCACCCGTACGCTTTTGTCGATTAGTTTCGCAGGAAAATAATGTGATATGTTTTTGCGTTATGGGGGAATTATGTTTACACAAAAAAAAGTCCGGATTGTTCTAGCGGTTCTTGTATTCATCATAGTCGTTTTCATGACAGGTTGCGGCGGTGCTTACAAGGCTTCCGGCCAGTACAAGCGTGACCTTCTGCTCGATCGAATTGAAAAAGCCAGCCAATGCCATGAGCGAGCTAAAAATCAGTTTGAAGTCGTACTCGCCAATTATTCGGACATAATAGACGCCAATGCCGGAGACATCCGAACCGAATATAACAAACTCAACAGAGAATGCGAAAGGGCCAGAAAACTATCTAAAGAAATTTGCAAAAAGGTCAAAGACGTAGAAGATATTGCCAAACCTTTGTTTAGAAGCTGGGAAGATGAGCTTGCCGAATATAAAAACGAGGGGCTGCGAAGGTCCAGCGAAGAGCAGCTCGACAATACAAGACGAAGCTATTTTGAGCTGGTACATTCGATAAAAGCTACCGAGGGAATGACCGAAGATGTCCTGGCTTTGCTAAACGACCAGGTGCTGTTCCTTAGCCACAACCTGAATACAAAGGCACTGGCAGCCTATAAAAAGGAAGTTTCAAATTTAAAGCTTCAGGTTAAAGACCTGATAAACCATATGCAAAAAGCAATTCAGCAATCAGAGACGTTTGTCGATGAAAACGGAAGTGTAGTACTAACAAAGCTTGAAGAATAAAACAGTTTACGCCGAAGGCGGATTCCATCAATAATCAATAATCAATAATAAATCATAAATAATAAATTTCAAACTGACCGAAAGGTCAGTTTGTACCCGAATCCTTAATCGCTGTCTGGGTTCAGAGCCCGGGTCCCGTCGTCACCCGACACCCCGGGCTCTACTTTTAATTTATGATTTATGATTGATTATTTACTCAAACTGACCGAATTCAGCCTTAATTGCAATGTAAGTCAATATCTAGCAAAGACGTAGAACACATTTCTTTTTTATTAAAATCGCCTCGGCCGTAAGGCCGAATCCTTCATTATACATTATACAATAGACATTATTCATTCAAACTGGCCGATTCGGCCAGTTTGAATTATGCTTCGGCAATGAGACAAAGAATTTGCTTCCCTTGCCTTCTTCGGATTCAATCCTGACAGTACCGTTGTTGCGGTCGAGGATTCGGGTAACTATGGTCAGACCGATACCCTCGCCGGCAATAGATTCATCTGGGTTACATAATTTTTGTTTTTTACAAGCAAAAAAATTTTGCGTTAAACAAATCGGCAAAAAAATGGGTAATTTGCTAAATCCCAGTTTAAAGGTATAATGGGTATCAGGAATTTATTGTCAACTATTTTTCACCGACAAAAATAACTCAAAAATGCGCAAAAGTGACTAAAAAGCGCGCAAAAACGTAAAAAAATGAAAATTTTTGACGTTTTTTGAGCCGAATTTCGGCCCCAAAACCTCAAAAACCATAGGTGGGAAATGTCCAGAATGTCCACTATTGGCGCGATTTGATGATTCGAATACGATTTATTCGAACATCAGGGCCTCTGCAAAGACCATCTGGAACTCCATCTCGTTAGCTATTTCAATATACTCAATTTTCTTAACCAACTCCCCAGCCGTCCTCCTGCAATCACTGTTTATCAGGGCCATCTGCGATCCTGTCGCCGCCGCATTTCCTACGAAATGCACCTTTTCAAGCCCTAAACGCGGTAAAAGCCCGATCCTTACGGCACTCTTGCGGTCGATATAATTACCAAAGGCGCCGGCTAGCAACACCTGGTCGAGTTGGTCGTCGGTGACACCGATCTTCTTCTGCAGGAAAATAATCCCCGCCCGAATCGCCGCCTTTGCCAATTGCGTCTCACGCACATCCTTCTGAGTAAAAAACACCGTTTCTGAGTCATTATCCGCGTTTTCGGCCAGTATAAACGCCGGTGCATTATTGATCGTCGTCATCCTTGCCAGTATCTTTTCCGGCAGTTTCCCGGCAAGCTCATCGGCTTCGAGGAACCGCCCGGTCTCGTCTACGATACCCAGATCCAGCAGCACCGCCATAGCGTCGATAAGCCCGCTGCCGCAGATCGATTTCGCATCGACCCCGCCGATCACTTCCAGCAGAATATCATCCGGACCGATCTCAACGCCTTCGATTGCGCCTGCTACCGCCCTGGATCCCTGTGCGATGCGTGCTCCTTCCAGCGCCGGCCCCGCCGCGCAGCTAGCGGCGTACAGCTTGTCCTTGGTGCCCAGCACAAGCTCACCATTGGTTCCAATATCAACAAGCAGCGTCATTTTTTCGACCGTGTCCATATCAACAGCAAGCGCCGCGGCCGTAGTATCTGCACCTACAAAACCGGCGATATTTTCAATCGTATGCACATTAGCAAACGTATTGATATTAAGTCCTATCTCCGCGGCGTTTACATCGCGGGCCTCAAGCGAATATGCCTTGTACGGGGCCTGACCGAGCTGTTCTACGGGCAGCTGCAGGAACAGATGATTCATCGTGGTATTGCCGGCAACGCACATTTCGTAGATCGCGGTTTTGTCGACCTTCGCTTCATGACAGACCTTGTCGACCAGCGAGTTAAGACAATTGACAATCGCCTTGTGCATATCCTTTAGGCCCTCGTCAGTGGAGGCATAAGTAATGCGGCTGATGACATCGTCACCGCGTGATATCTGGGGATTAGCGGCTGCCGCCGTCGCAAGCGGCGAAGCGTCGCTTAGATTGAAAAGCTTCAAAACAACCGTAGTAGTGCCGATGTCTACAGCGACACCATACAGGCTATCGGTAGTATCGGATTCTTCCAGCGACAACACCTCAATACACTCACCTGTGTCTATCCGGTAAACAACAGTAATACCGTTTTGTGTGCCGGTCTTAGTAATCTGATCGCATACAGCATCCGGAACTGAAACCTGAACATCTGGCTTAATATTTTCGAGGGCGCGTTTGAGTTGATCAATCCCTGCCGGTGAATCTTTAAGGAAAACTTTGCATACCGATGGGACCGCGTCCACTTCCAGCTTTGTTTGCTGAGAAATCTTTCGCTGCTCGAAATGACGGTCGGCAAATGGAACGGTTACCGTGATGTCTCCGCGTACGGTATATTGGCAGGCAAGAACGTCTGTTCCTTCGGGAAGTATCTTTACAATACACTTGCCGCATGTACCGGCGCCTCCGCAGACAGTGGACAGGATTACCCCGGCTTGTTCGGCGGCCTGGTGGATTGTGGCGCCTACAGGAACCCGAGGCTCCTTGTTTTGCGTCTCGAAGATTACTTTATAATTGTTCATATATAAGTTTGCGCAAAAACAGCGCAGTTATATTTATATAATATTATTCCAGCTAAAAACACCTATAAGGCATTAGCTGATTTTGTGACGAACTTTCCAGCGTGCACGTCTTTTTTTGCTTCCAATCTTACGTCTGCGTCTTGGCTTAGCCATTTAGTAAAACTCCAAAAACAATCAGTAAACTGATCTTATGAACATAAAAACTTATGATTAAATTACTTTAGTTTTGCGATTATATATGTTATCATGGAAAAAGCAAGAGTTTGTGTTAGATTTTTATTTTTTATTGAGGTAAATATATGATCCAGTGCAAAGACTGTGACCTGTGTGAAGTATCAGAAGACGGGCGTAAAGCGTTTAAATGCGACCCTTTCAGTAATATAAAGGAGCCTGAATGCCTGCAAAAGATGCAGATAATGCGTCTTGATATGCTTGCGGCGAGCTACAGATCGATGCTTTACTGGCAGGAAAAAATGGGCCCTATGCAAAATAAACTCTTTAAATATGTTCAGCGTGAAATTGACGACATGGATGAGACCGAGGGCTGGAAACACCCGGAAGACGATGGCAGCGACGAGCCTATATAGGACTATAAGCTTGAAAGGCAGAAGGCTGAAGGCAGAAGGGAACAAAGCAAATATCCAACATCCAACACGGAATGTCCAATAATGAAGTAAAAACA
Organism: Phycisphaerae bacterium; assembly: GCA_021736615.1. Next base: position 5,683 of record JAIPFN010000272.1, read on the forward strand.
GCGATGTTTGTTTTGTTAAGTGCCGCTTGCAACTTTTGCCAGTATTGCTTGTTTTCCTTTTTTGGCACCGTGGTTCGAAGATTGTAGTGCATAGCCATCCTTTTTGGGTAGTTCTAGCGGATACAAACTTTAAAATTTTGAATTTTATCTGATTTTAATTTATTAATTGCAATAAATAATGTAAACAGGCCGTTTTATATAACGGTTACCGGTTGAATATGACTGACAGCAACGAATTAAACGATATAGTGGTCAGGTGCCAAAATGGCGAGTCACAGGCTTATGATGAGCTTGTCGATATGTTTGGCACGAGTTTGTATGGCTATTTTTACCGTTTATCGGGTAACTCTGAGGTTAGCAACGATCTGCTCAGTGAACTTTTTATGAAACTGGTGCAGAAGATCGGTTCCTATAAAGGCGGCTCTTTTAAAAAGTGGGTCTTTACAATAGCTTCAAATATTTTTTATGACTATTTGAGGCACAGGTACCGTCAGAAGAAGCTTCTTGACGGAAAGGCCGATACAATAGGCGATTCTACACTGCAATTGGACGGGGCTTCGGACCTGCGGGACGAGCTGGAGCATTATCTGGCAAAGCTGGATACGGATACTGCCGAAATATTGATGCTTCGCTTCTTTGGTCAGTTGAGCTTTAAGGAACTTGCCGATCTTCGCGGCGAACCGATAGGAACGACACTGTCAAAAGTTCATCGCGGACTTAAGAAAATGCGAGCCATGATGGAAGAAAGCGGGCCAAACTGACCTGCGGTCAGATTGGATTTATTATTGATTACTGATTATTTATTATTTAAGGATTCGGCCTTTCGGCCGAGACTATTTTAAAAAAACAAATACTAATAATGTGTTTATTAGTTAAAGAAGAAAGAAGAATTGAGCGGTATTATGAGTAACGAAAATTTAGATAAATTGATTGCGAATTTTTATGATGCTGAGGATGCTTCAGTCATCAAAGAAGATATTCGTATTGGTGACGAGATCATTGCCTCCGGCGACAGTCTTGTTCCGGACGCCGCTGTTGTCAGCGGTATTAAAAGAGAAATCTCCCAACGGCTGAGGTCACGTCAGGGCAGACGTATGCACATGAATCCTCTGCGTGCAGCAGTTGCAGCTATGATCGTTCTGGTCGGTTTTATAGGTGTACGAACAATGGTACATCAGGTCAGTCCCCTGCCGCATAATGTTTCGAGGGGTTTTTTCTGGGGTGAAGACGCGACAGCAAGCAGTATCGCCTATGAGCTTGATGAAATTGACAACGCTATTATTTCGATCAGTCTCGGTGAGGATGAAACTGAATCAGACAATATTATAGAAAGCCTCGAACTGGAAATAATGGCAGACAGCGGCAGTCTTTGGAGATGACAATGAAATCGGCTGGAAATAAAAGTTTAGCAATTCTGATTGCGGTAATTGCTTTGTGCATTTGTGGGTCGGCTATCGCAGAGGATGCCAAAGATAAGGCCGAAACCGCAGAGAGTAAGGCGGCGGTCAAACTGCCTGTATTTAAGGACGTCGAGTTCACCGATGACGACCAGAAATTTTACGTCTGGCTGAACGAATTTTTCCCCTATGAAGTTGCGACCCTAAAAGGTTTGGAAAAGGACCCTAAGGAATATCAAACCAAATTTTCAACCACAAAGATCAGTTGCCGACGACTATGGAAAGGGTATAAGGAGAATGAAAAATTAGGCGAGGCCCTTGTTGTTGAAGTGAAACTTCGCGACCAGAGAAACGAGGTTTTGAATAAACTTAAGGCAGCTACAGATAAAAAGGCCAAAGACGGATTACGCGTCGATCTGACCAAGATTGTATCGAAAGAATTCGACAGTGCGATGGCAATAAAAAGGATTAAATATGAGGATTTCAGGCCAAGAATTCAAAGTATGAAGAATTATCTTGCCAAACGTGAAGGGGAAATTAAACAGCTGATCGAGCATAAAGATGCCGAAGTAACAAAACGCGTCGATGAACTGCTGAAAGGTTCAGATAAGAGTTACTGGACGTATCCTAAAAACAAGGGCGTTGCATCGATAAATAACCCGGATCTCAAACTGAAAGAGTCAGGGAGTATCAAGCTAACTGAAGATGATCATAAATTCTATGCCTGGCTGTACAGATTCTTCCCTAATTTTGCCCAGGACATCAAAGACCTTGAGAATAATCCAGAAGAATACTACAAAGAGCTCAAGAAAGATAAATATGTGTTTAACCGGTTATGGAGAGGTTATAAAATCAACCATGAATACGGT
>JAIPFN010000273.1 GCA_021736615.1 Phycisphaerae bacterium
CTTACGGCGGCAGCTGTGCTGCGCGGCCGGTCGGACGTGGTTCTATTCGATTATCTGGATAGAAACAGCCCTTACGGTACTGATAACAGCGAATCTGCTGCTGACAAGTGGGGGCGAGGTCATTTTCAGGCCCAAAAAATCGACAAGCCAATACAGTTTGCAAGCATACCTCGTAATTATCGACGTTTTGGCGTCATGCGGTCACTTTTTCAGGATTTTATCAAAAAAAACTCCCCCTTTGACCATGTTCTCATCCAGACCTCAATGACGTACTGGTATCCGGGTGTTATGGAGGTGATTGACGATGTCCGCATTTTTCTGCCAGACGCCAGTATTGTTCTTGGAGGTACTTACGTCGGTTTATGCCCAGATCATGCCAAAAAACTCGGTGCCGACACCCTGATTCCGGACTCGGATACTACATATTTAGATTCGCTGGCCCCTGGAATGAACAAAGATTATCAGCCGCCGTTGTGGGAACTTTACGACAGACTCAACGTCGGCGTGATGAAACTCACCGTCGGTTGTCCGTACCATTGCACCTACTGCGGCGTACACTTGTTAAACACCTGCGGATTTAAGACAAGACCTCTCACTGAATGCATAGCTGACCTGCAAATGCTTTTAGATAAAGGAGTTACAGACATTGCTTTTTACGACGATGCTCTTGTCTATCAGCCGGAAAAAGTCTTAATTCCCTTTCTGGAATACGTGATTTCAAATGAAATCAAGATCAATTTCCACACCCCGAACGCTCTTCATGCCAGATTTATTACGCCCGAGATCGCAAATATTATGGTTCGCGGCGGATTTAAAACTTTTTATCTTGGTTTCGAGAGCAAATCCGGAGATTTTCATTCAAAAACCGGCTCAAAAGTAGTCTCGGACGAGCTGGTCGCCGCCGCCGAAAATCTCATAAATGCCGGCGTCGATAAAAAAAATATTACTACATACCAGATAATCGGCCACCCGAATTCCGATTTGCAGGAACTGGAAGAGTCAATGCGGTTTGCAAATTCGCTTGGCCTGAAGGTAACGCTCGCAGATTTTTCCCCGATCCCAGGCACCCCGGACGGCGATTACTGCCAGAAATACATCGACCTGACCGAGCCGCTGAACCACAACAAAACCGCCTTCCCGATAGTTCACCTGGGAACTGAAAAAGTAAACTACTTCAAATCCCTTAACAAAAAACTAAACAGGACGCTTTAGGGCAACAGGCCCCTTAGATAGCAGTCTTGACGGCACTATAATCGGTATAACCCCCAGCATTTGTAAGCATCGCCAAAACTGCCGGTATCGCAAGTTTTTATCGGCCAGTAATGCCTTTTCCGAGCTGAACATTATACTATTAAACGCCGTAATATTTGCGTAGTCAGGCGAGTGTTAGTTTTAGGCTTATGTATTAGTAGATTTTAGTTTTTTGGCCATTTTTATAGATGGTTTATATACCGGAGGGCTTAGTAATGAAGAAGGAGTTAGTCATTTTAATGGCGGAGGATAATGAGGGGCATTTCGTTCTTGCGGAGAAGTATTTTGCACGTATGGGCGTGCGAAATGAGTTAATATGGTTCTCCGACGGGCAGGAAACTGTCGACTTTCTTTTCACCAGTGACGGTCATGCCAGGCCCCATCCAGGCAAACATTTCATTCTATTTCTCGACATCAGAATGCCCAAGATGGACGGCTGGGAAGTTCTCAGGCGTATCAAATCCTGTGCCAAGTTGAAGGACTTGCCCGTTGTAATGCTTACCGCGATGGAAAATTCCGAAGATATTGACAAAGGCATGGAACTTGGATGCAGCGCTTATATTGTTAAACCCGTAAAATACAGCAGTTACATAGACGCAATGAAAAAAGTAGGCCTGTTCCCCTCGGTCGTAGCAGACGGAGTAGAGCTAATGAGCAAATGGTCGGCATAAAAACAGAATTCATCACGTTTTCCTTTAAAAACAACGTCCTGTGGTAGACAAACGTTTATCGTAGGGCGTTTTTTTTGCATTATTTACCTGACAGGTAGTTTTTTCTTACTATAATGTGAAGAGCCTTATGGGCGATATCTATCTGAATTTTCTGAACACGGGATTATTATGAAAATTGATAAGCGTTTTTTTGTTTGGGTGACCGTTGCCGTAGTTGTCGGCGGGTTGGTTTGGCGAACATTTATAGCCAGCCCGTCCAAGCCAGTCGCAACCGGCGGCCCCCTGGACATTAAGCTTGTCGCAATTCGGCCGGATATGGGAGAGGTCTGTTATGACCCTGCGGGTAAAAAGTTAGACGGCGTTACTTTTCCTTTGTTGCCTGTTGACCGGGCTGTGTGGGGAAAAGATGAGATTTGTATGGATTTTATTTTTGAAATCCCCGATGGCAAGGAAATGATACCTCACAATGATTTCATGAGTGTATTTGACGGAGATCGAAAGCTTAACAGGACTGTTCGCAATCTTGGTGGTTGGCCTCACCCGTTTTTCAGGCAAGTAGTCTATAACGGGAAAAAGCTGCTTATTGTTCATCATAGTTTTCAGAGTCATTATAATAAAAAACGCAAATTCTTAAAGTTTATAAAGTGGAAAACGACGGAGTATCTTACGCACGTCGACCTGGAATTGAACTATCTCCATGGCCCTTCGCAATATGACCACCTCGGCGATAAGGGTCCGTTTAAACCGGGAGATAAGAAGTTTCTGTCGGGCAGCGACAAATTGATGCTGGAAATCAATGACGACGAAATTGACGCAACGGGTATTGCGAATGCGAATTTCCAAACTGCCTCAAATCCTAAAAGGCTGATTGCTTATGACATGCAAGGCCAGCGGCATGTGGTTTCGGAAAGATTGAAAGGAAAGAAATCTCCAACTCAAAGGCTATCCGACTGCTATGTTGAAGGGCTTTCGATTTCTCAAATCAAATCGATCGGTTCAAGTGCATCAAGTCATCGCCGCATTTTTAAGAATATCAATGTTAGCTTTCCTGGGCGTAAAAAGAGATGCTATGCTCCGTTTATCGATGAAATGGCCCAACGGCTTGGAATTGAAAGAACTCCTGATGACTATAAAAAGATTATTTATTATGACTATAAAGATTGGCAGGAGGCAATTAAGGTACTCGATGTTGCCAGGGGAAATATGCTTAGAAAAGCATGCCATAAAATATGTTCTAGCAGCAAATTTGATGCAAGTAAGCTGGACGATCAAACGCGGCAGTTTGTTCATCAGACGTTGGTGAAAAAGTTAAACACCTATGATCGACTATATGCGATTCGTATAGGACTGAAGTTTGGATTTGAAGATTTTGTTGATATTGCACTGGATACCTTTGAAGGAAAGAAAAGGGAATATTACGTTGCAATTGATGATAGAACCGGCAGTCAATACATTGATGAGCGGTATGGTAAATTGCTTTTTACATTTGAAAGGCTTACTAGTAGTAAAGTTGTTCTTAACGCAGAGCAGCTTGGACGAGTGAAAAATGTTATTCTGAAAACAGGGTCTTATGCTGCTAGAAATCAACTATTTAGAACTATTCTAAGAAGTGCAGATACGAATAAAGAGGCGGCTTTGGCGATGCTTATTGAGCTTGCAGAAGATGATAGAATATGGATTTGGTGGCATGCTTTAGATTACTTATATTCGATAGACAGGAAGCCACAAAAGCCGGCAGATGTGTCTGAGACAGTTGAAAAGCGTTTTGAACTGTTTAACAAGTTGTACAGACGCCAAAGCCTTGCTCAGATCGACAAAGATATTCTTACCATCGACTTTGCAGTTGCATGCCCCGACACTTTCTTGTCAGTTACCCGCCGGATAGCCGAGCATATGGAGCGGAGACAGGCTCTAGATCAATTTATGTCCTACCTGGAAAAGGCAATGAAGGAAGTAAATACAAAAAACTTTAACGAGTTAAATAGGACCGTGAGGTGTATTGTAGCCTGGTTAAAAGTCATCGATAAAAGGGATTCGCAAGTGACACAAGCCCGCAAAGCAGAGAATTTTTATATTTTCAAACCGAAGGATGTCCCGGAATTTAAGAAAAAACTGACCATTATTCTTAAAGAGTATCAGGCGAATTAACTTTAAATCCTTGACAAACAAGCATTTACATGTTGAAATACTATCAATGAAACAACGGCTACCATTAAGGCCGCAGCCTGTAATAATAAATAATAAATCATCAATAATAAATTTCAAACAGGCCGAAAGGCCGGTTTGAACAAGGGGTTTTCGTATGAGCGATGATCTTAAAAGTAAAGTAGATATGCAGAAAATTGAAGATGCTGTCCGTCAGATCCTTGTCGCACTCGGCGAGAACCCGGAGCGTGAGGGTTTGCTCGATACGCCAAAGCGTGTCGCGAAGATGTATTCCGAGCTGCTTGCCGGCACGCATTCGGACCCTTCCGAGCACGTCCACGTCTTCCATGAGCAATACGACGAGGTTGTCCTTCTTAGGGACATCCCGTTTTACAGTGTTTGCGAACACCATATGATGCCGTTTATCGGCAAGGCCCACATCGCTTATCTGCCGGACGGCCGCGTGATCGGTATTAGCAAACTCGCCCGCATCCTTGACAATTACGCTCGCCGCCTCCAGGTACAGGAACGCCTGACCGGCCAGATCGCCGACTTCCTAATGGAATACCTTAAACCCAAAGGAGCTGCCGTCGTGATCGAGGCCTCCCACAGCTGCACAACAATCAGGGGCATCAAAAAAGCCGGTTCAGTAATGGTGACATCAGCCCTTCGCGGCCTCTTCAAGAGCGACCCGAGAAGCCGAAGCGAAATACTGAGTTTAATTAATGCCGGCAGCTAGGTAAAACAATTAAGAATTAAGAATTACGAATTACGAATTTTGAATTTTGAAAACCGCCTTCGGCGGATACAATATTATTTGGAATGATTTTTAATGCATAAGCTTTCTCGGCAAATTCGTTTCTCTGTTAATCCTTTTCTTGCCGAAACTGCGGTTGGAGATAACTCATACTGCTCCAAACCTTGCGGAGAGGGCCTGTCGTTGTATTTTGCACTGTGGGTGGAACTCCAGGCACAAGCCGATCCCGAAACGGGTTTCGTGGTAAACGTAGTAGAGATCGACAAGGTAATCAGAAAATCGGCGATCGGGGTGTTCACGGATTTCGTGACGGAAAGTTTTCGAAATACAAAACACGTATCCCTTGTGGATATGTACGATTTGTTAGCCCAGGCATGGCCGGTAATAAACAACCAGTTTGGAAATGCAGAGCTTACAAAACTTGGGCTTGAGCTAAACCCTTCCAGAAAGATATCGATAGAAATGGGGAACAAGACGATGACGTATTTCAGCGAGAAATTTGAGTTTGCCGCAATGCACAAACTCTGGAACAAGTCCTTTACCGACGAGAAGAATTTCGAGGTCTTCGGAAAATGCGCAAACCCCTCAGGGCACGGCCATAACTACGTTATAGAGGTAACCATCGAAAAGAAAAACCCGGACGATTCTTTACAGATCGGTAGTTTTGAAACAGTTGTCACAAAAGAATTTATCGATCTGGTCGACCATAAAAACCTCAATGCCGACGTCCCCGAATTCGCCGACACAATTCCAACAGTCGAAAATATCGCGGTCTTTGCGTGGAATATTCTTAGTAAAAAGATTGACTTCGCGAGGCTTTCGAAGGTTACGGTATGGGAATCGGATAGAACCAGCTGTACTTATTGCGGTTGACGATTTTTTCCTTGTTTTTTTAATGATATTTTCTCAAAAGGGCCGATAATAGATACTTGTATCGGAACTTGGGACCCAATTCGTGATTTACTGCCAGGTTATCCCTTTATATATTCAATATTAGATTTCAAACAGACCGCGTTGTCAATTTGAGATTGGAGTCGGTTTATGGTTGATTTGAATTTACCTAGTAATCCTATTAGTGTTTTGCTGGTCGAAGACGATGCAGGCTCGCGGCAGCTTGTCAGGTACGCCCTTGAGGCACACGACCCCTTTATTAGTTATGACATATCAGAAGCCGGAGACCTCGCCAGTGCTGGGCGGTTGCTTGGTGAAAGGAAATTTGACAATATAATACTGGACCTGGAACTGCCCGACAGTAAGGGTCTTGAAACTTTACGCAGCATAAAGAAGATCGAACCAGATGTTCCGGTTGTCGTTCTTTCCGCGATTTCCGACCACGAGACAGCCGTTGAATCGATCAGGCACGGTGCCGACTATTATATAGTAAAAGGTGACATGCTTCGTGAGATGCTCGGCAGGAGCATTTGTTTCTCTATTGAAAGAAATCGCCGAAAGTTCAATTCTGAAGATCAGGATAAGCTGCAAGGCCATGTAGATCGCTTGCAGTGTCAGATTCGCGAAATTCAAGAATCCCTCACCGATCAAATAAGCTCTAACGAGTTTTCAGAACAGTCGATCCGGCAGCTAAACGCTGAGTACGAACAGCTTTTCGATATTTTGCCGGCGATGATCTGGCAGATTAACAAACATGGCAAGATCATTCGTGTAAACGGGCCCGCTGCGGAGATTATCGGCAAAAAAAGCGAAGATCTTATCGGCGAGGATTTCTATAGTCTTTTTGCCGCCAGCGACGAGCATGTCAGGCTCAAGCACGGGCTTATCCTCCAGGATGGAACCGGTTCCGAAGAGAGCATGGAAGCATATAAATCCATCGATGGTTCGTTTGAATGCCATCTGACCGAAGTTGTTCCGCAACGCGATAAATCCGGTGCTATCAACGGTCTGGTTATTATGGCAAGGAACCCGGTACCTAAGAGAGATGCGGCAAAAACGCCGACACAGAAATCGGTACCGGCAGACCATGCTAAGACCCTGAAAGAAAAGTTCTCTCCCGATAGCCGCTTTATGGCTCGCCAGGCAGGTGCCGTACGCGTCGAAAACCCCGACAGGCCCCAGAGACAATACAGCGGAAAAGTGCTTGTCGTTGATCCCGACTCGCTTAACCGTATGCTTATCGGATCGCATTTGAAGGGTTCGGGGCTGGATGTAGATTTTGCTGTTAGCGGACTGGAAGCCATTGACAAGAGTCGAGAGGTTGAATTTGATCTGGTATTGACAGCGTTTTCAATGCCGGAACTGGACGGCCTGGAAGTCGTACACAGACTGCGTCAAGACGGTTATAAGTCACCAGTGATAGTGATGACGTCCGATTATGCCGCTGAAAACATCGGAAAGATCAAGCAGGCCGGCGGTACGGACCACATTTTCAAGCCCATAAACAAGAAAGATATTTTTGCCGTCTTCGACAAGCACATGGCCATCGGGGCATCAGCCGAGTAGATTGCCGATATTTATCATTTCCAGGGGTTTATCTTGCCGATCATCCGGATAAGGTACCCGGTTCCGTTGTGTTACATTCTGCCGGGTATGTAGGCTGCTCTGATCAACTCGAAGTCTGTCGAGTTTGTGTCTGCTGAGCGTATCTTAATGGGAGCTATGCCCTGGGACATTTCTATCATCTCTTTGTCTGTCCACTTGAATTTGTCGGCGTGACCGTCAGCATAGCTGAATGTGGAAGAACCATTATGCACTACGGCAAATGGGTCGAACCATTGGCGTGTACCATTGACCCACATGTTCCAGTAATTGCCGTTGAAAAGAGCTTCGTTGTCGTTTTCTTCAAGGAATACGAACTTGTCGCCGGGGCTTGAGAAATTGCCGTACTTGCTGATGGCATACTTGTTTTCACCTGTGTGGGAGATGGGGTTTCTCGACAAGGTCGCTCCCATTGAGTAACTGCGGTATCCGCCAACGTTATTACCTCCACGGGATTTTCGCCATCTGTTGTCAAAAGGGCAATTAAATACTTCATGAGTTTCCAGGTAGGGCCAGAGTCCGCCCTTTTTAAGGCCTTCTATCTTGCCGGCAAGTGTGCCGTTTACAGGGTTTGCGACAAAGCTGGGGTGTTTTCTTGCAGTATCAACATACCCCGAAGCAGTCGGTTGC
>JAIPFN010000274.1 GCA_021736615.1 Phycisphaerae bacterium
CCTGTCGCGGACGTCGCTTACTGTGTCGATTATTACCGTCACATCTTTACCTAGCGCAACGTCTGTAACGAACGCCGACGCCTCGGGGCCAAAGTACATAATCTCCTCACCGCGTTTTTTTGTTTCTGGGGTATCTACGCCAAGGAGCCTTATGCGGGTAGTTTCGTATTCGCCGTCGGGGATGTCAATGTCAAGTGTATCGCCGTCGACGATCTTGACGACTTTGAAAGTTTTGAGGTGGTATTTCGCGGCGCCTTCTGGACGAGGGGTTCTAAGCAGAACTTCTTTGCGAAATGATTCGGTAAAGAGACGATCACAACAGACTATCACAAGGACAAAAACGATAATCGCAAAGATAATACCATTCTTGCGCCGCCGACTCATAGCATATTTAAGCGTACTCTTGGCCAATGCACTCCTCAGTTAAAACTTGAACCACTAACGAACACCAATAAGCACTAATATCTATCATTAAAAACATTCGTGTCTATTAGTGTCCATTCGTGGTTCAATTAAATCTGTCAGCTAATCGCTAATTGCTAATTGCTAATCGCTATTTATTCTTTCGCTCGTCGCCTGGCTTGTCCAGTTCGAAAGCTTCGCAGAGAGCGACCAGTGCTTCTTCGCCCTGGTCGAGGTCGACGATTACGCTGATGCGGATTTCACTGGTCGTGATCGAATCGATATTGACCTTCTTGTCGGCGAGCGTCTTGAACATCGTCTCGGCAACACCGTAATGCGAACGCATTCCGACGCCGACGATAGAAACCTCGGAGATGTCTTCGCGAACGAACATCGACTGGCAGTGGATCTCGTCTTTGATCTCGTCGATGGCCTTCTTGGCGTCTGCGAGATAGCCCTTTTCGATAGTGAACGAAAGATTCGCCTTTTCCTTGCTAAGCTCTACCTGGATAATGTCGTTAACAATAACGTGCGATGCGGCGAGATGTGCGAATATCTTTGCCGCAGTACCGGGTTTATTATCTACGCCAAGAAGTCCAACCTTAGCGAGATCATTTTGCATTGTAGCACCTGAAACCAGAATACCTTCCATTTGGGGCACCTCGTGTGTAATTAAAGTTCCTTGTTTTTCTTCCATGCTGCTTCGAACATGGATGGTTACGTTATACTTTTTGCCGAACTCGATCGCCCTGCCGTGCATGACTCCTGCACCTAGACTGGCAAGCTCCAGCATCTCGTCATAGCTGATCATGTCCATCTTCACGGCCCTGGGGAATTTACGCGGGTCAGTCGTATAGATGCCGTCGACGTCTGTGTAAATCTCGCAGGTCTCGGCGCCGAGTGCCGCGGCTAAAGCAACCGCACTGGTATCCGAACCGCCGCGGCCGAGCGTGGTAATATTGCCGTCTTCGTCCATGCCCTGGAAACCGGCGACGATAACTATTCTGCCGCGGTCGAGCTGCTTGTGGATTTTTTCTACGCCGATACTCTGGATACGAGCCCTTGAATGAGCCGCATCCGTGAGCATCTCAATCTGCGTTCCGGTGAAACTGATCGCCGGATAACCCATGTGCTCCAGGGCCATCGCCATCAGCGAAACGGTCTGCTGTTCGCCTGTACTAAGAAGCATATCCATCTCACGCTTAGGCGGATTCGGATTAAGCTCCAGGGCGTCGGCTACCAGCAAGTCGGTCTGCTTGCCGCGAGCCGAAGCGACAACAACGACCTGCTTGCCGTCTTTGACCGCGTCGATGGCACGACCGGCAGCCCTGCGGATCTTTGCAGCGTCAGCTACGGATGTACCGCCAAACTTTTGAACTACAATTGACATTTAATTATTCCTGAATTAACATTTCTAGTTCTTAACCCTTTAAAATGAGGGATTATGCACATTAAGTGATGCATATTAACACAATGCAGGCGGTATGTCCAGCGCCAATTATACTTTAACTTAGACCTGAAACGATATATAACGGCGGGTCAGCATTACTGACAAAATGGCTATTAGGGTAATCCGGGGGGCTTTACAGTTAACGCCTTGAAAAAGTTTACCTTTGGTTTACCGTTTTAATACCGACTTGCTATCTGCTCGACACTGATTGCCTGTAATATCTTTTTATTTCTGGTTTTATCGCTTATTAGTGGGGTTTTTGTCAGGATTCAAGTACGAATGTACCCTTTGTTCCTATTATGTCGTGTTCTTAGCGTTTTCCTGATAGATCAGGATTTGACTGTATGGCCGCAAGGGTAATGTATTGTCGGCATACTGTTCGCAAAACAATGTCGCAGAAAAACGCGGGTTTCCACTGGAAACCCGCGTAATGAAAGGATGTACTACATCTTACAGGGCAAATCAATCTTCTATTATCACCCTGAAGCCTACGTTGTATACCTTCTGATAAGATTCGTATGGGAATCTGATACTGCTGCCTGCTGTTTTTGGCCGGTCGTTCCAGCTTCCGCCTCGGGCGACCTTTTTTAGCGTCAGGTCGGCATCTTTAGAATCATCCTGTTTATAAGGATATGGCAGATAGCTCGAGCGTGTCCATTCCGAGACGTTTCCTACCATGTCATAGAGACCCCACGGATTCGGTTCATATTGTTTGACAAAATCGACAACGATCCATTTATCGGTAAAGCGATCGTCACGCAGCGGGTAAAGATAGTCAGCCGGGTAGTCGCGGCGTAAGTGTATCTTACTTCCGCCGTCCCAGCTGGTATATGTTCTGCGTCGTCCGGCATCGGCGAGGTTTGCGTATTTAGAGAAATCGGTATCCTTGCCGCCATAGAAGAACTGTTCCTTCGAACCGGCTCGTGCGGCCCATTCCCACTGCGCTTCGGTCGGAAGGGTAACTTTCTTGCCCGTCTTCTTCGACAGCCACTTGCAAAACGCCATCGCCTGCTGCCATGAAACGCGAGCGACCGGCTGATCGGCGTGGTTAGCAATATAACCCGGAACCGCATGGTCTTTTCCGTCTTCGTCGAGATAACGCGTATCATGGTCAGTATCGAATGCTGCGTACTGTTTGTTGGTCACTTCCGTTTCGGACATCCAGAATGCTTTGGAAACATTCACAATAGAACGCGGCATTTCGTCAGCGTAACCGGACTGTGAACCCATAACAAACTGCCCTGCCGGTATTCTTGAAAGAGTCATCATCCCATCGCCAACCAGGATAATCTGCTTCGATGTACTGCTATGTGGCCCTGCAAGTATACCAGTCGCTGTAAGTCCATCCGGGGCAATCTGCGATTCCTTTGGAGGCATTACCGGTGTAATATCATTCTTGATCAATTTAATTGCCGCGCGATATTCGTCTTCAGGATTGTCTTTGAGTCCGGCATAAAGTTTCGCCAGTTCAAGACGCCTGGTTTCAAACTTTTGATTGTCCCACATACCGCGGTGCGGGGCGTTAAGATCGATCCACGTGTAAATCCTGTCCCAATCTTCCGGAGACAGTTCGACGTTATGGTGGCCCTTTTTGAACATCTGAACCAGCGGACTTGTCGATACGTGCCATTCCATCGGATTGTACATATCGAGATCGCTTTCCGGTCCGGGTTTGCGGGTAAAGGCTACGAGATTCAAATACGAACGATCCTCACGCCAGTTCTGCATCGGATCGCATTTGACAAGCGATATGCCGCCCTTCTTGTCGGCATCGTTGTGACAGCCGACACATTTCCTGTCAAGTATCGGCTGAATCTCGGTAGGATAGCCAAACGGCCTTACAGGGCCTTGCCATGGCTTAATATTTCTCGGCGCCCTTCTACCGGCAAGAGTCATCTTATTGGGCGATGCCTCATTCTGGTTTTCATGACAGCCGTTGCACGAAACGGTCTCGCCGCCCATACCTACCATCCAGCTTCGCATAAGAGCAAGAGATGCACCGTCTTCGTCAAGCGGCTGAATTGCCAGCGGAGTATCTGCCGGAGCAATAAAACTAAACGAACCGTCCTTCTCTACGTCGACGGTACCGAGAATTCGCTTTATATCCCAGCTCGACTCGAGACCTACTGACTCATGGCCGCCGCTTCTGAGGTAACCGTAATGGTACGCGATTACGCGAAGCTTTTTAACCTTGCCGCGAGGAATGTTTTTCAGGCCGGGACCGCCGTAAATATCCGTACAGAAGATAACCGTCTCATCGGAATCTGTCGTCCGGTCGACAAGGACAGGAGGCGTCTTTTGAGCGACGAGAGGAATCGGTTCAAAAATGCTGTAACTGGGATCTGAGTAAACCTCTGTAATATTGTCAAATGTATCGACAAGAGCAAGCACCCACTTGTTCCCCTTTTGAAGAGAAACGAAATAATATTTTTCCGAAAGCGGATAAGGAGTACCGAAAGTATATTTCTGACCGCCGCCCTGATTGTCGTAAACATTGCCAACAACATCACGACCAAAACCGGGAATTTCCTGAACACATCCGGTCTTTTCGGCAGGGAGAACTTCCGGGTGAATATTAATATTTGTATTTTCCTCACCCCATGTTTTTTCTTTGGGGTTATATTTAAGGGGGTATTTGCGGCCAAGTGCCGGGTCGATTATCAGCAGTCTTCCCGTTTCGCTTTTGGAGTGATGGCCACTGACGATACCAACGACCTTCGAAGGGTGATTCGGAATCGGACGAGCCCAGCAGTATGCCGTCGGGAAATAAGAACCGCTTCCCCAATACTCACGCTGACTGGTTCCATCCGGGTTCATATGGAAAAGATACCTTGAATAATAATGCGGGGTATCGGTATATTCCCACCGAAGGTACATCACCCGGCCGTTAGCAAGAACACGGGGATGCCAGTCGCTGTCCTGCTCGTATGTAAGCTGCCTGACCGCACCGCTGTTGGTATCGATCTTAAACAAGTCGACCATCGGCTCGCTGCCGTTTACGCATGGCAAACCCTGAACACCCGCCGTCGAGCAAACAAGAATTTTCCCGTCTTCGGGCAGGTAGCAGCCGTCAAACCACTGAATATCTTTTTGATCGCTGGGGGTAAGCTCTTTAAGGTTTCCACCATTGGTGTCAATTTCCAGAACCGCCCACATGCCGTTGCTTCCAACACCGGAAAACATCAGCTTTTCGCCAGAAAAATGAAGATCCATGTGTTTGATAACCGACGTATCAGGATGGCGGTAGATCGGGCGAACCTTAATTTCGCCTCGCAAATTTGACAGTTCTGCAATATCGTTATCCCAGCCGGTCCGCTTGATAGTATCGCTCGTATAAGCGTTCAGGCTGCGGTTAGCTTCCTTCGTACGGCGAATAACGACCAGTTTATCGAAGTCCAGCAGAGGATTGGCAAGAGATGCGTCCTTAATAAGTGCGTCAAGTTCCGTCTGAACGGCAGGGTTGATCTTGTCGCTTATTTTGGCCTGGATCTTTTCGAGACGGACAAGAAATTCCTTACCCGGATATTTATCGCCATTGTTCTTGATAAGATCCTCGATCATCCGGCGAGCCGAATCGGGAGTATTTACCGGCACATCACCGTTATTGACGGCAAATGCCGGTCCGACAAGAAAAATCACGACAACTGCAAAAAATACTAAAGACTTCACTCTGCAAAACATAGAAACTCCCAAAATTTTAAATAAATAACAATTATATTAATTTCAGTTAATAATAGCCGATACCCAAATTTACTATTCACACATGGGGCCTTGTGGGCCGTAGATTCCCGCCTTCGCGGGAATGACAATATTGCCTGACCGGCTCTTATTAACTGTAATCCTTATTATAACCAAGATAACCAATAAAACGTCTGAAATTGTAGTTTTATTGCTGGATTTTATTATTATATCACGCTAACTTACCTGCTGACAAATAAATTTAACCGGTCCCCCTGAATAAAATTGGAGTTTTAGAGTGTTTAATACAAATGAGTATTTCGGCGGCAAGGTAAAATCAATCGGTTTTGAGACTTCTGAGGGCAAGGCGACTATCGGCGTAATGGCGGCGGGTGAGTTTGAATTCGGGACTGCTACTGTCGAATATATGACCGTCACGAGCGGAAAATTGACCGTTTTGCTGCCGGGCAGCGAAGAATGGAAAGATTTTGGGCCGAATGAGACTTTTAAGGTGGAGTCGGGTGTGAAGTTTCGGGTTAAGGCTGAGGAGCCGACCTCTTATCTGTGCCTGTATCGGTAGGATATTGCAGAATGGTTGCTTAACTCTGTATTGCGAGCATACTGCCCGCAAAAGCTGTCGGCAGGATGCCAACAGCACGGACTAAACTGATGCCAGTTCGACCGACCAGATGTATTCGACGCCATGCATAATGCCGGTGCCGGCGAGATATTGGCCGTCGTCTGTTTTGTCGGCGGTGAATTGTTTGAGTTTACGCGCACCGGCCAAAGCCTCCAGCCGCGTCTGGAATATCTTACTTGCCATCCTGACAGGCCCGCATAAAGTTTTGAATGTAAGAACCCACATAAAGCCGAATCCTAAAAATACACTATCTAACTATCTAAACAATAGGAAATGACCGGGCCATCTGCAAATCCACAGGCGTCTTTTTTCGAAAATCACACTGGAATTTGAAATGAAAAACGTTATCATTGCCGAAATAATGCATATGCCGCTATTTTATGGGAACTGAGTGAAATGATTAACGTAATTTTGATGCTTATCGCAGGCCCGCTGTTCCTGGTTTCCCTTGGCGGGCATATCTATGTAAAACTGAAATTGCGCCCAAATGACGATATCGACGAGTACCATTACGAGTTTGAAGACCACCACCCCGACTTTGCCAGATATGAAAAATGGTCAAAAATAACCTTCGCCGGGGCGGTAATCGCCGCCCTGCTGCTGTTCGTGTCGATCTCGATTTAGCCCTCCACCGTACCGTCGGCATCGTGCGGGCTTTAGTTTGTTTTGATGAAATTTTATCAATTATAGCAAAAAAAAGCTGCGGGCTGGAAGCCCCCGCTATGTGAAAAGCTGCCGGCTGGAAGCCGGCGCTACGGTTCACTTCCTTTTCATAATCAGTGCTGTTATCAGCCAGAATACTATCGCACCCGACGTGATCGCAAATACCAGGCCCAGGCCGGCTGTCGCTATCAGCGGTATTGCCATTGCAGTCCAGAGCCCCCCCCCATTATCGGTTCGTGGAGGAGCTGCTTGCATGCGAAAGCGTCGGCTGCGTTGGTTTTGTACTCAGGGTCAACAATGCGAAGCAGCAAAAGGCCCGTAGCGGTCACGCCCATACTCTGGCCCATCTCGGCAATGGCACGCTCGAACCAGGCATCGGGCAAAAGGCGTCTGGCAAGCCATACTACGCAGAATACGTTCCAGACGATGCCGACGACGACAAGTATCACCAGCGGCACAATACCGGACATTATCACCTTAAGCTGGATAGTCGCGATGGCGGCGACGACGAGAAAATCAAGAGCACTATTTTGAATCCGCCTGACCATGCCAAGATCGATCAGGTGGTGAGTATTGAACCTGTGGTCGACAAGCTGGACGATCAACCCGCCAAGCATACACAATGGAAACAGCGGAAACGCGTGAAATACCCCGCTCTTTTTGACAGCCGGTATAGTATCGCCGATACCGATCAAACCCTGCTTGATGAGCCAACCGATAAGGCATGCAATCCCGATAACGGCAATATGCAGGCTAAGCGTTTCAATAACGTCAGAGTTAACCGTAAGCTTTCCCGCCTCGGGTCGATTGCCTTCAGGAATAATCTCACTTTCATCAGTGCCGGCTTTGCTGGAAGTGTAGCCTTTGCGTTCGGCCCAGTTTACCAGTGCCATGCCAAAGACTATCGCGCTCATTATCCCGAATGTCGCACTTGTAAGCGCAAAATCCTTTCCCGCTGCCCATCCAAGCTTGTCAAAAGTGTCGGCCATACCGGCAGCTGTGCCATGTCCGCCCTCAAAGCCAACCGGAAGAATCGCCGGAAACATTGACGGTATATCCTTGAAAATCCACTTCAAAGCGATGAC